>NZ_JAKUFY010000087.1:0-22375 GCF_022663675.1 Bacillus cereus group sp. BfR-BA-01355 | reverse complement strand
GGAAGAAGCGAAGCCACCGAACATTTTAGCCGCTGGAGCTGGATAATTAAAAGCGGAAGCGGCTCGTTCAGAATCGCCTTCTAAAAGGAGACCAAATTTGGTCTCCTTTTTTTATTCAAATCACATTTATCCGTTAACATCATAAAACAAAATTGGAAATCCTTCTCAAAAAATGCGATAATTAATACTATATAGTGAATCGTTCACACATATACAGTAAGAAAACATAGGGGGATGACACATGCCAAAAATGGGGAACACTTTTTTAACAATTCAAGAACTAGAAAAGAAAAAAGAGTATTTATTAGGCCTTTCATCCGTTATACCAACATGGAATACAAGCTATCAATTTTTATTTAAAGAAATCCAGCAAGAATTATTGGGTAAAGTAAATGAAAAACTCGAAAAACATCAATTCGTTTTAAATATATGTACAGATCAACAGGTAGGGGCATAATGTATTACATAAAATTGTGGTATAAAAAAGAGACCTCCAGCGGTCTCTTTTTTATACGTTTAAGATAGCCAATCTAATTTTCTAATCCCAAGCTTATCTACTGGTAAACGAAGTGAGCCATAAAAATGCTTCATAAATTGCTCTGAGCGGTTCACATCGTGTAAAATGGCTTCTAAGCGATCTCTATATATGCTTTTTTGTTCTTCGTTTCCAGTTTGGTAATATCGTTCGACCGTTTCAAAATAGTGCAGCGGGAACAAGAGCCTTGCAAATAATAAGCGCCAGCCAAATGAGGATAGCGAATAATTACGTTCATAATCTGTAACAAATTGAATTATTGTTTGCTCCCAGTCTTTCTTTTTTTCTATCATCATATAGCGAATTAATTCTGCCATATCTCGAGTTGGGTGATCATACACCCAATCAAAAGGAAGTTTGAGCCGCTTCGTTTGATGCCATAATAAAGGTGTGAATCGTTCTTGGCAAATTGTTGCTGCATCCGTTAGTTGCGGCGTATCATCCATTTCTGTATCGACAACATATTGAATTGCATTTTCTGCAACTCCTAAGTAATACGGGAAGGATTCAATAAACAATTGATCGAATACATCTGAAGGGTGGTTCATCACTTGTGATTGCCAAAACTTTTCTAATTGATCGAGCCTTTTTTCCCATAACGCTTTCCATTCACCAATACGGCTTAATTGCTCAATTTCTTCTGGAAAGAATGCACCTCGTTTATGGAATATAGAAAGCTCACTTCCTAATGACATAGCATGTCGTTCTAACGTGCGCATACCTTTTAATAAGCAGTAATTTTGTTCTTCTATCTCACTTACATAGTAGCCGTGTATAGTCGGAACGAAAGTCGCTACAGTTATATCCCCTTGCTGGTTCATATAATCACTGAGCTTTTTCATCTCTACAAGTACTTCTTCCTCCATTTCTCCAATTGGAACAAGTACATAAATTTTGTTGCGAATCCAAAAGCTTTTATAGGGGCCAAGGGGGATTAATTCTTTAACATGCATGTGATAATGCTCATAAATATGCTGAATCATCGCAGTCGCCACCTATGGTTTTTCTTTATATATATGAGCTTGTGCTCGCCTTTCATTCCTATGCACATGATAAAGCAACGAAACGTATACAAATACTAAAAAGAAAAAAAGGTGATAAACATGAAAGAATCAAATCAACTACAAGAAAGAGCATTACAACTATTACAAGAACGCGGTGTAACAATTGACGATATTGCTGAACTTGTTCATTTTCTTCAAAAAAAATATCATCCAAATTTAGAGATGTCAGAATGCCGTTATAATGTAGAACGTGTACTATCAAAACGTGAAGTACAAAACGCACTGATTACAGGTATCGAACTCGATGTTCTTGCTGAAAAAGGAATGCTAAGTGAACCGTTACAAGATATCGTAAAACGTGATGAAGGCTTATACGGAATTGATGAAGTTATCGCACTTTCTATCGTGAATGTATACGGATCTATCGGTTTCACGAACTTTGGATATATCGATAAATTAAAACCTGGTATTTTAGAATACTTAAATGATAAATCAACTGGAAAAGTGCACACGTTCCTTGACGATATCGTTGGCGGAATTGCTGCCGCTGCCTCAAGCCGTTTAGCGCACCGAGCTGATCACTCGGAATAATAATGTTTTCTAGACCGTCAGTTTCATGCTGACGGTCTTTCGTATTCCATAAGCATAAATTCTCTTCCACGACTCAAAAAAATAGACCCTTGCTTAAATCCGATATTTTTATATAACGTAATCGCTCTTGTATTAAATGTTGCTACACTTAATCGAAACATCTTCGAATTAAATTCCTTAGCAGCAAACGCTATTCCAGCTTGAAAAAACATTTCTCCCATTCCCTTCCCTGTTAAATCTGGCTTCATGCCAATTCCGATATCAATCACATCTTCTCCACCATATAAATTAGCATCTCTTCCACCTGGTACTTGTGCATTTTCTCCAAAACAAAAATAGCCGATGAACTCTTCTTGATCGTTACAACAGCCATAATAAGTTCCATCTAATAATTCTCTTATTACTTCTTTCTCGCCTGAAAAACTATATAAATTATATGGTTCCTCGTACGCCCACGTATTTATCTCATTTGCTTCTTCCTCTGTTAACTTATGTATATCCACTTTCTCTTTCCCCCTATTATATTTCTATTAACAATATTCGATATTCATCTTATAATTCATCTTTCTCAATATATTTTTTTAATTTCTCGCTTCATTTTATGGAAGATTTTTCTTATTATGTTACGATTAAACAGAATCATTACAAATAAGGTGGTGACAATTTGAATTACTTTTCTTATCTCTCCTCAGAAGAACGGCAAAATTTTTTCTATAAAGAACCTCTTAGTTTTTCAAAAAATATAGGAAAAGAACAACTAGCTTACGCACTAGGCGCTACACTATATACTCCTGGCACGAAAGAAACGATTGCGGAAGATATAATTAGAAAGAAACATGTGGATGCTACCTCAATTATTCTTTGTCTAGAGGACGCTATCAGCGATGAAGAAGTAAAACTTGCAGAGCAAAACATCGTCGTTCAAATACAGCAAATAGCCAACTTAGTCAGTGCCAACATACTAAATCAAGCAGACATCCCACTTCTTTTTATTAGAGTTCGACAGCCAAGTCAAATGAAGACAATTGTTACTGAATTAGGTAGTGCTGTTCATTGTTTATGTGGTTTTGTCTTTCCAAAATTCACACCGATTAACGGAAAGACTTATATCGATCAGCTTGCATGTATAAACGAGTTATACTCATTATCGCTATATGGCATGCCGATTTTAGAATCACCAGAAATTATGTATAAGGAAACACGGGCAGAATCATTATTACAAATAAAAGATTTACTAGATTCTTATCACGATTACATCTTAAATGTACGTATTGGTGCTACTGATTTTTCAAGTATATTTAGTATTCGGCGCAATAAATACACACCTATCTATCATATTACTGTTGTCCGTGATTGTATTTCAGACATTATTAACGTTTTCTCAAGGGCAACAAATGAATATATTATTTCAGGATGTGTATGGGAATATTTTTCTAATGATCATGAAGAAGGGCTCATTCAAGAGGTATCACTTGACCATGCAAATGGCTTAATCGGAAAGACAGTTATTCACCCATCTCATATTAAAGTTGTACAGGCAATGCACATTGTCACAATGGAAGATTATTTAGATGCGAGGTCAATTTTACAAAATGCAGATACGTATAATGGAGTGCTAAAAAGCAGTTTTTCTAACAAAATGAATGAAGTAAAGCCGCATTATGGCTGGGCTCGCAAAACCATTTTAAAATCTAATATTTATGGGGTGCTACATGAAAACAAACAATTCACCGATCTCCTTATTACAAACGCAAAGCAACACGTATAACGTTTTAAATAATATACAAGTTCATGTAGAAGTACGTGATAATCCATATAACTTAGCGCTAGACAATCTTTTTCAAATGGCTGCTAGAATAAATAAGAAACGTAGTTTTTTATTTGTGAGTACAATCCTTGGAAAGCATCTTCCTATTAAACCTGCAGTCTCTCTATCAAGTGGATTTGCTCTCGCTGCAAGATATATGGAAATGCTACATAATACTTCTCATCCATTTCAAAAAGAAATTTTAAATCTCATTTCATTAGAAATTCATGAAATCCCAGAGGAGGTATTTCGTTATCAATATCCTCTGCAAGAAGAAGTTTTGTTCATCGGATTCGCTGAGACAGCGACAGCACTTGGTCATTCTATGTTTCAATGCTTTCAAAATGCAAAGTATGTACATACAACTAGGGAATCGATACCCCACCTAGAATCTGTCATTACATTTGAGGAAGAACATTCTCATGCAACATCGCACCGTTGTTATGTGGATGAAAGCTTTTTTCAAAACAGCAATCCTATTGTTCTCGTAGATGATGAGATGACAACAGGAAAAACAGCATTAAATATTATTAGATCGATTCAAAATAAATTCCCACGAGAAGAATATATTATTGCTTCTTTATTAGACTGGCGTTCTCATACTAATAGAAGACAATTTAAACAATTAGAAGACGAACTTCAAATTAAGATTCATGTTATTTCTTTATTAGAAGGCAGTATTCATACAACTGGCCAACCATTGAATATTGCCAAAACAGATATTCAAATTGAAGAAACAAAACCTGATTTCAAAAAACATACCCTTACCTGCCCAAAATTACCCTATACATCAAATTATATAAAATATACTGGGCGATTTGGCATTTCAGCATATGAACAACAGCACATTCATTCTTTCGCTCAAGAAGCAGGAAAAACTTTAAAAAGAGAAAGAATTGGAAAACGAACACTCTGCCTCGGAACGGGTGAATTTATGTATATCCCAATGAAAATTGCTGCTGAAATGGGTGATAATATTTTATATCAATCTACAACAAGAAGCCCTATCCATCCTGTTTCAAATGATGTGAACTACGCCATTCATAATCATTTCTCATATCCAAGTCCTGAAGATTCTACTATTACAAATTACTTTTATAATATTTCACCTCATGATTACGATGAAGTATTTGTTTTTATTGAACGTGATTTAGGAGAAGAAGCCCTATCTCCTCTTCTACAGCAGTTACAAACAGTTATTCCTTTTATTCATATCGTCTCATTTTCAAATAGCATAGAAAAGGAAGGTTGATAATTATGGTAAAAGTAAATTCTCACATTAGTAGTTATGATCCAAATGATGCTATTTTTCTATTAAAAGATATTAGTGATTTAATGAAAGAAAGTTCCACAGAAACTAGAGAACAAGCAATTCAAGCTGGCACACATTATTCTGAAATGTTACCAATGGAATATAAACCATCTAAAGCGTATATGGATTTATTCTTTTCTTCTCTGCAACAATACAAACACAAACTAGCCATCGCTGTTGGAGTTGTCGCCGAACAAATTATACAGACTAAAGGAACTAACCTTGTCCTCGTTTCATTAGCTCGTGCTGGTACACCTATTGGCATTCTTATAAAACGCTACATACGCTATCAATACAACCTTGATGTACCTCACTATTGTATTTCTATTGTTCGCGGACGCGGTATTGATGAAAATGCACTCCATTATATTTTGGAACATCACCCTAAAGAAACAATTCAATTCATTGATGGATGGACTGGGAAAGGTGCAATAAAAAAAGAATTAGAATATGCAGTACACACATTTAACGAACGAAATAATACACACATTTCTCATTGTATGGCTGTGCTTGCTGATCCCGGTTACTGTACTTCAATTTACGGTACACGTGAAGATTTTCTTATTCCTAGCGCTTGCTTAAATGCAACCGTCTCTGGACTCATTAGCCGCACTGTACTAAATAATACCTATATTGGTCCAAATGATTTTCATGGTGTTAAATATTATAAAGAGCTAGAACAAGAAGACTTATCAAATTTCTTCGTTGATGAGGTGACAGATTTATTCCCTTCTGTTCATTCTCATATAGATAATCAATTACGTTATATTACTTCAACTTACACTGATCCCTCTTGGCAAGGATTAAAAGATATACAGTCTATCCAAAGTCACTTTGAAATTGACGATATTAACTTAATCAAACCAGGAGTCGGTGAAACAACTCGCGTATTACTCCGGAGAATACCGTGGAAAATTTTAATATGTAAGCAAAACAATCCCGATTTAAAGCATATTTTACTTCTCGCTAAAGAAAAGAATGTCCCTATTGAAATCTATGAGAATATGACTTATTCATGTTGCGGGCTCATTAAGCCTCTTAGGAGGGAAACGTTATGATTTTCGCCAGTGATCTTGATCAAACGCTTATTTATTCCCGGAAATCGTTTCGTGCCCCTATAGAAGATGAATCAATTCAACTCATTGAAACTTTAGATGGGAAAGAAATTTCTTTCATATCACATAAAACCATTTCACTACTAAAAAAATTACAACTGCACTCACATTTCATCCCAGTTACAACAAGAACTATTGAGCAGTTTCAGCGTATTACTTTATTCCAAAACGAAATCATTCCCGAATACGCCATTACAAGTAACGGCGGTAATATCCTTCATAACGGTAAACAAGATGGTACTTGGAACAGGACAGTAAAAGAAAGACTATCGGTTGAATGTATAGAGAGAAACGACATACTAAAGGAATTTGGACAAATTGCTCATAAAGATTGGGTTATATCACAAAAAACAGCCGATGATCTATTCCATTATTGCATCATTAAACGGGAGAACATTCCTTATGATGAATTATCATCCTTCACTTCCTGGTTAGACAAACAAGGCTGGAATCATTCACTTCAAGGTAGGAAGCTATACTTTGTACCAAAACCAATTAACAAATGGGATGCCGTGCAATATATAAAAGAAATTTTGCAAATAGATACGATTATTACAGCTGGGGATTCTTTACTTGATTTATGCATGCTTGAAAAGGCGAACCATGCCTTCGCACCACTTCATGGTGAGTTAGGAGCAATGCATGATAACTTACAATCCCATATTTTAAAAACAGACGCAATCGGCATATATGCCGCAGAAGAAATCGTAAATAAATCACTTCAAATTATTCACAGTTCATTACCTACCTCATGATTAAAATATGCACAATTGCATACGCACCACAATTAAACAAATGGTACAATTTATTTGAATCGCTGTTGCTACACTTCTTGATTAAAGAAAAGGCGCTAACACGGAAATTAGCGTCTTATCAACCTCAAGCAATTGGCACATTTTGTCATCTTAAAAGACACTCGAAAGAGTGTCTTTTTTTCTATATCCCACAAGGACTTACTCATTTCAAAGTATAAATACATAAAATAATGTAAATCATTACACGCATGAATCACTTTCTAAAAGTTATAAAGTAGATTCAAAATAAAAAAGCACTCTTAACTAGAGTGCTTTTTACTTTCAAACAAGGAGGCTACATATATGGATAGCACTCTCGTATTTAACTTCGGCATTGGTCTTGTCATTATTTTATTTGTCTTCTTTGTACTTTGTATGAGCGGGGTATAAAAAGGCGATTTTTGAGCGTCTTTTTATACATATGTATTACTTGACTTCCATAAAAGGAGTAACCATAATGGTTACATATATACAAATAACTATTCACATATCCACAAAATAGGAGGAAGAACAATGAAACATGTAATCGTTTATGCACACCCAAATACAGAAAGCTTCAACCATGCAATTTTAGAAACGGTAAAAAGTGAATTAGAAGAAAAAGGTCATGAAGTACGCGTTCGCGATCTATACGAATTAAACTTCAATCCAGTATTAAGCGCTTCCGATTTCATCTCATTTTCTCAAGGAAACACACCAGAAGATATTAAAGAAGAGCAAGAGCATATCTCTTGGGCTGATAGCATTACATTCATTTATCCAGTTTGGTGGGCGGGACTTCCTGCTATTTTAAAAGGATACGTTGACCGTGTATTTAGCCATGGATTCGCTTATGCTTACGGTGAAAACGGCATTGAAAAGTTATTAAGCGGTAAAAAAGGATTGTTATTATCTACAATGGGTAATACGAAAGAGGCATACACAGCAGGCGGGATGTTTGACGCAATGAAGAAAACAGCAGATGTTGGTATTTTTGAATTTACAGGCATTGAAACAATTGAGCACACATTCTATACGAGTGTTCCTTCTGTGGATGATGGTGTGCGTAAACAATATCTTGAAGAAGTTAAAGATGTTGTGAATCGTGCGTTTTAATAAAAAAAACAGGTAACCTCTTCGGTTACCTGTTTTTCATTACATCTTCTCAATCCACTCCGTCAAGTTATGCACAACTTGCGTTGGTTGTACTTCATATTCTGTTAACTTCTCCACAGTTGTGACTCCAGTGTGGACAAGAAGCGTATGCATGCCAGCATTTACTCCCGCTAAAATGTCTGTATCATAGTTATCCCCAACCATTAATGCTTCATCTTTTCCTATACCAAGAACTTTTAACGCTTGTTCCATGATGATTGATTCTGGTTTTCCGATAAAGATTGGATCCACACCTGTTGATACTGCTACAACTGATGTTAATGAGCCGTTACCTGGTAACAATCCGCGCTCAGTCGGAATGGCAATGTCTCCATTTGTAGAAATAAACGTCGCGCCGTTACGCACAGCAAGACACGCTTTTGCTAATTTTTCATATGTGATGTCACGATCTAAACCAACAACAACGAAATCAGGATTTTCATCCACAAGTTCAAATCCTTTTTCCACAATTGCATCGTGTAAGCCTTCTTCACCAATCATATATACAGTTGCATCTTGTTTACGTTCATAAATGAAGTTCGCAGTCGCCATACTCGTTGTGAATACTTGCTCCGCTTTCGCTGGAATATCGAAACGAACAAGCTTTTCTGCCACTTGTTCTGGTTTGCGAGTTGAGTTATTCGTAACGAATAAATATGGAATGCCGCGCTCTCCTAATGCTTTGACGAAGTCGCTTGCTTCTTCAATTTGTTCTTCCCCGCGATACATCGTACCGTCTAAGTCAATTAAGTAACCTTTATACATCGATTATGTCTCTCCTTTTATGCTAACGTTCTCACCTTATCATACCACTCTTATATTACCCGCTTTTTACAAAGAAAAAAACGCTTTACCTTAAAGCGCCCCATAACGTTCATTTTTTCTCTTTTACTTGGTAAGAACAACTACAATCGCCCTCGCACATGTTTGCTAACGTCTTTACATCTGCCCCTGCAAATAAACGCTTATACATCTCTTTTTCATCTTCACATACTTGCGGAAATCTCTCTGCAATTTCTTTTAACGGACAGTTTTGTTTTTCAATTACGAAAGATTTCTCTCCATCTCTCTTTATTTGAACCATATAACCATTTTTCTCTTGCATAGCTGCTATCTCTTGCACTTTATATGCTAAATTCTTTTGATTACTCACTCGCTTTTGCAACTGTTCTTCCATACGCTTCGTTCTTTCTTTTAAAACATATTGAAGTATTTTTTCATCGCCCATCCGAGCTAAATCTTCTAACATATCAATCGCAAATTGCTTATACTCTTTCGGGAATGTATCTTCTCCCTTTTCACTTAATCCATACAAATAAGTTGGTCTTCCGACATGTTGCCTTACCATCTTAGAATAAATGAGTCCATCTTTCTCAAGATTACTTAAATGTCTTCTGATTGCCATTTCTGTAATCTCTAAAACGTCAGCTAGTTCCGCTACTGTGTGCTCTCCCTTTACTTTCAACAATTGTACAATCTCGTCTTTCGTAGTACGTGCTTCCCCCATACTTCACCCTTCTCCCTTTTCTTTCTCACATACAATATAAGATCCCCAAAAGGCATTCTCTGGGGATCTTATAAGCATAATTATTCTGGTACAAATGCAGATACAGGTCCTAATTCCTTTTCTAAATAACTGCGAATATTTGCTGGGTATTTTTCTACCACTGCAATATGTTTTTGAATCGTCTTATATAATTCATCATGATTCATTTGAATATAATCTTGCGTAAGCATTTTTCGAAGAAGGATAATTTCTTTCATCCCTTGTCCATCTTCTTCACTTATCACTCGCTCATCCATTAAAATATCAATAATATCTTCATAGCTTCCTGGATCGCGCATAATAAATCCATCAATCATCGCATTTCCTACATCTAATACAGTATCAATAATAAGATGGGCTATGCGCTCTAATGCGTAAAATTCAAACTCGGTTTCATATATCTTTTTCTCTTGAAATGTACTTGTTGCTCGTTCTAAACATACTAGCATTTGTTCTATTTTCTTTCTGTCTACAAAATACATGAATGTCACCTACCTGGAAATTAAAGCATTTACATTTTAATTGTAACGCTTTCTTCTGAAAAAATCGACAATTTTTCGAATTCACCTTTTCTCCGTTATTTGTTATAGTTATATTTGTATGATTTTTGAAATTGGAGGAATGAAATCTTGGAACGTGAACTCGCACTAGAAATTGTCCGTGTAACAGAAGCAGCAGCATTAGCATCCGCACAGTGGATGGGCCGCGGAAAGAAGAACGAAGCAGATGATGCAGCAACTACAGCAATGCGTGATATGTTTGATTCAGTAAACATGGCAGGTACAGTTGTAATCGGTGAAGGAGAACTTGATGAAGCACCGATGTTGTATATTGGTGAAGAACTAGGAACAGGTAACGGTCCAGAAGTAGACATCGCCGTTGACCCATTAGAAGGTACAAACATCGTTGCAAAAGGTCTTGCAAATGCAATGGCAGTTATTGCAATCGCAGACAAAGGGAACCTTCTTCATGCTCCTGATATGTACATGGAAAAAATCGCGGTTGGTCCAAAAGCAGCTGGTAAAATTAGCTTAGATGATCCAATTGAAAAAACAATTGAAATTGTAGCAGAAGCTAACAATAAAAAGATTCGTGATCTAACAGTTATCGTTCAAGAACGTGAGCGTCATCAAGATATTATTGACCGTGTTCGTGCAAAAGGTGCACGCGTAAAATTATTTGGTGACGGTGATGTTGGTGCGTCAATCGCAACAGCACTACCTGGAACGGGTATCGACTTATTCGTAGGTATTGGCGGAGCTCCAGAAGGTGTTATTTCTGCAGCAGCATTAAAGTGCCTTGAAGGTGAAATGCAAGCTCGCTTAGTTCCAATGAACGAAGAAGAAGAAGCTCGTTGTCGTGAAATGGGATTAGAAGATCCTCGTCAACTTCTTATGTTAGACGATTTAGTATCTGGTGATGATGCAATCTTCTCAGCAACTGGTGTATCTGCTGGTGAGTTATTAGACGGTGTTAAATTCCTTGGCGGAGATTTAGCTGAAACATACTCTATCGTAATGCGTTACAAAACAAGAACAGTACGATTCATTAAAACGCATCACCATTTAGATCATAAACCACACTTAAACTTAGATATTTAATAAAGGAGCCATGTGTATGGAAGAACGTTTCTTTCTGTACGACGACACTGTCGCTACAAAAACTCGTTTCGTTAGCTTTATGGGAGAAAATGAGCGTCATGATTTAGCGCTTTTATATTCCGATCGTCATTACGGTAAAACAATTGTACTTGATATGCAAAGTAATAAATTTGCAATTATCGGTGCTGACGATTTAAACGAACCAGGCTACTTAGAGCACGCATTTTCTATGACTGAAGAAATTGCAGAAGAGTTACGCTCATTTTTATTTGAACTTATATAATTTATCGTATGCACCAGCTATTTTAGCTGGTGTTTTTCTGTTATAAGAGTTTCGAATTTTCAATTTTTTATGTTATAATTAAGAATAAATCTATTTGGATAGAAAGGACGTTATCTACGTATGCCAACATTTACTTTGTAATGGACCAGCAATTGGATAGCATTACTCTCAAAAAAGCAACACGCTTTTTCAAGGGAGTAGTCTGCCCATTCCCATTACAAAGGAACGTATTGCATCTGTAGTATGATGTTTACGGAGGTTCCTCTTTGGGGAACCTCCCTTTATTTTTGTCTTTTTCTCATGTCTTCATACTACAAGACATCCAAATAGCTGTATTACGTTTCTTTGCCACTACTATAAGAGGTGAAGGAAAATGCAGAAAGTACAACTTTCTTGGAGTTTATATGAAAACGAGCAAAACACAATCGAAAAGTATTGTAAAAATTGCAGACGTACTACCCTATTTACCGATACAAATATTCGTAGACATAACGCCAACGGAAAAAACATATACCGCTTTGCTATTTATAAATGTCCGAAAGATCATACGTGGAATCAAAAACTGCGTATTTATAAATCATTTACTGATCACGTTGAAACAGTCGATATGACGCAGCAAGATCAAGCCGAAACAACTACTACTATTTCCATTATGCAACATAAAGAAAACGGCATAGCCGAAATCACGATTGTATTAGACCTCATTTTCGGTTCCCACCGCATCGATAAAGCCTTATCCACATATATTTCTGACTGGAGCCGTACACTCATTGTGGATAAAATTAAAAATGGGGATATTCAATTGAACGGACAACAAATGAAGCCAAATACAATACTTTCTGAAGGCGATCATATCTCGATTTGTTTATAAGCGAGAATATGTAAAAAATCCTCTTACAATCGTAAGAGGATTTTTTTACTTCTTCACTTTTCGTAATACGAAGTGTGCACAACCGAAGTTACAGTACTCGTATAAATACTCCGTTAACGTACTAATTTTCGTATCATATGTCGCACGTTGGTTACTATCATCAAAGAATCCTCGCAGTCTAAGTTGCTCATATCCCCAGTCTCCAACGATATAATCATATTTATTTAAAATTTCTGCATAGCGCTCTTTAAATGCTTCTTCACTAAAACCGTCACGAAAGTTTTTAATTACTTCGTACTGAACATTATTAATGCTCACCGTAGCATGAATCTCTTGCTCTTGCTTTTGCTCCATCATTAACTTCCTCTCTAAGCATTCTTCTTTTTATCGTATCACAAAGCATACCAACCAACAATTTCAAATACAAAAAATTGAAAATTAGTGCATGCTATGGAGAAGGAGGTGATACATCGTGAAAAAACAAATTTTACTTTCCCTTCTCACTATTTCCTTATTTGCAGGGTGCCAATCAGCGAACAAAGCTGAAATGGAACGTGAAGAAGGAAGCCGTGTTCTTGTTTCCAATAAAAACGACATGTATCATACGGAAAATACAAATACAAGACTCACAAGAGTCGGTTATTCTTCTAAACAAAAGCATGAAGTATCTAACAAACAAGTAGGGGCCATTAATCGCGAGAAAGTCGCTGAAATGATTACAAGCATGACAGTCAAACTTCCTGACGTTACAAACGCTGCTACACTCGTTACTGATGATGAAGTGTTCGTTGTATACCGTGCAAACACAACGGATCCGAAACTTGTAGCGGATCAAGTATATAGAGCTGCCTTGTCCATCGTCCCTCGCTATTATAAAGCATATGTATCAACAGACCAAAAGTTGATTTCCCAAATTCAAGGCCTTCAATCTGGCGCATTAAATGATACAGAATATACGCAAAGCCTCGATATGTTAAAACGTGAAATGAGTAAAAATCCTCATTTGAACAATACGGGGGATCAAACTTTAAATGATATGATTAAAAAGTAAAACAGGTGGAGAAAATCTCCACCTGTTTTACTTTTTATTACGATCCGCATAAACTTCCATCGCATCACACATAAACTGCGCTAACCCCTCGCCAAACTTATCGATATTTTTCGTGAAGCGCTCATCAGCGACATACATTTGACCGAGTCCCTTAAAAGCGTCTAATGAATAGTGACTAAAGTTTTGCAAGTAATCGTACCATACTTTGATTGCTCCCTGCGCCTCTTTAGAATCTGGTGCACCGTGTCTCAGTACCGCTAAATTTCTATAAATAGTATTAAACTCTTCTTGGTTCTCTTTTGACATACCTTTTGCATATTCGTTCGCTTTATCTACAGCTGCGTCTCCCCATTTTTCACGTGCTTCTTCTTCATATGGGTTATGGCTGAAATCGAATCCTTCAAATTTCTCTTTGTTCGTCATTTCAATCTCTCCTTTTGTATGCTGAATTGTTTTATCAATCGTCGCAATCACCTTATCTAATCTGGCACGCTTTTCAATAAGCATTTTCTTATGAAGCTGTAGTGCCTCTTCGCGATCAAATGATGGACACATGATAATTTCTTTAATTTTCTTCAAAGGGAAGCCAAGCTCTTTAAAAAACAAAATTTGCTGCAATGTCTCTAGATTTTCATTGGAATACAGACGATATCCAGACTCTGTCGTCTCGTCTGGGGTTAACAACCCAATTTCATCGTAATGATGCAGTGTGCGCACACTAATTCCAACTAAATCAGCTACTTCTTTTACCTTCATTGTCATGTGTATCTCCCCCTTAGTACATACGATAAAGTATGACGCAACGTTAGAGTCAATAAGTAAATTCATTTTCTTTCTAAAAGTTTCATCTCTCCTGTATTTCATGCATAATAGATATGTACATATATTAGAAAGCGGTGAAAGTATGGTTTCAAATACTGTAATTGCCAGCATCATCTTTCAACTCATTGTCTCGATTCTGGTCCCAATTATCGTACTCGTTTATTTCCGTAAAAAATATAATATTAATTGGAAAGTGGTCGGCATTGGTGTTCTTATCTTTATCGGATTTACCCAAATTCTTGAAACACCATTCCACCTATTTATGCGCGGTAATCCAACAATCGCTCCATTTTTAGAAAATCCGTTTGCCTTCGCAATTTATGGCGGATTGACTGCTGGTATTTTTGAAGAATTAGGACGCTTCGTTGCCTTCTTCTTCTTACTAAAAAAATATCTAGAATATAAAGATGGCTTCGCTTATGGAATTGGTCACGGCGGAATTGAATCTATTTTAATTGGCGGTTTTTCTGCATTACAAGCATTAATCTTTGCTAATTCTATTAACGATGGTAGCTTCTCTCGACTGATTGAACAAAAGCCCGAGCTCAGCATTTTACAAGACATGTTAATTCAGCAACCTGCCTACTTATACTTCCTTGGTAGCGTAGAAAGAATTATGGCACTCGTGCTTCAAATCGCCTTTACAATGCTTGTTTTATACGCAGTAAAACAGAAGAAATATATCTTCCTAGTATACGCTATACTATTCCACGCATTTGTAGACTTCTTTGCGGCACTTTACCAAACAAAGACAATCAATATCTTTGTTGCCGAAGGAATTACACTTCTCTGTACAATTGGTGCTGTCGTTCTTATTCGCAAAATGAAAGAGAAATTAATGAGTGTACCAGAGTAAAAAAATAACCCACCGGTTGGTGGGTTATTTTTTATAAGGACTATCACAATGATGATAACTTTTACCCTCCTTTAGCTCCCTCTTTGTTTCTGCATCTATAACGATGTACTTATGAAACTCTTCTACTTCATTTTGAGTAAAAGAAGCGAAAAAATAAACTTGGCGATCAGGGTGAACAAAAAAATCTTGAAGCACCACTCTACTTCGACAACCGACAGCTGTTTTTTTTAGGAAAGAAAATTCTTCATCAGGCACTTCTTTAAATAAGATTTTTTTCCGAACACTATATGCTGCATTTTTATATTCTTTATAGATTTTCTTATCTAACTGTTTATAAAAAACATCCTCACTCACAAATGACTTATTTCGATTGCTTGGATAATTTAGTTTTTGGTTGGATTCTGCATATGTTGTGGACAATTGCGTAAGAAAACAAATAATGAATATGATACATATCATTTTTTTCATCATTGCACCTCAATTTTTTATTATCCACATTACTTTTCCACATATTTAAATCCATATGCCGTTTCCAATAAAAAGGAATTATTTCCACATTTGTCGAAGTATATAGCGTCAACTTGAAAGATGGGGATGAATTATGAAGAAAATTATTGTAATACGACATTGTTCAGCAACTGGGCAAAAACGTGATGCTGAATTAACGACCGATGGGAAAGATCAAGCAAATAACCTTGCTACATTCCTCTTAGAAAATCATCTACAAATCGATCATATTATTTCAAGCCCATTTGTCCGAGCTATCGATTCCATTCGGCCCTATGCGCTCCAAGCTAGCTTATCTATCCAAGAAGATGAACGATTAACTGAACGCATATTGAGCAACTTTCCAATGGATGATTGGATGCAAAAACTAGAATCCACTTTTACGAACATAGATATTGCCTTTTCAGGCGGAGAGTCAACAAAACAAGCAACAGACCGTGCCATATCGCTTATTCAAGACGTTTTACAATTAAACCATACGACAACACTACTTGTTACACACGGCAATTTACTTACACTCATTTTAAAGCATTTTGATCATACGATTGGCTTTAATGAATGGAGAGCTTTAACGAATCCTGATATTTACGAAATTACAATCGACGAACAATGTATCATAACACGCTTATGGAAAGCATCGTCCAAGTAATATCCCTTTCAAAAACATTCAGTTGACGCCACGAGAAGAGACTGTTCTAACAATAGAAAGGGGTATTATTTCATATGTACGAAGACGTACTTGCTTTACTACATAAAACAAATGTTTCTTATGAAAAGTTCGAACACGAACCGGTACTCGATTATGAGACAGATCGGATTGTACGTGAAAGACTTGGCTTACAAGGTACTCCAAGTAAAAGCTTATTTTTAAAATCAACATCTGGAAATTTTTACGTGTTTTTTACGTTAGAAGGAACTCGGCTTAACCGAGGAGAGATGAAAGAAATAACTGGAGAACGCTTATCGCTCTGTTCTCCTGATGAACTAAGAATGGAAACTGGCTGTACTCCAGGATGTGTAGCTCCTTTTGGTTATTCACAAGATGTAACAATTATTGTGGACAGTTCCGTTTATGCGTACGATAAAATTTTAATTACACCTGGTGTTCCTGAATTTACAATTGAATTATCCACAGAAGAATTAAAAAAGATTTTATTAACATGTCCAAATACCGTTTTAGAGTACAAACAAAAAGAGAGCTAATCGTTAGCTCTCTTTTTTCATTATTTAGCTTCTGCTGTTTTTTCTTTTGCAGAACGTACTTGCTCGTCCGCATGGTAAGAAGAACGCACAAGTGGGCCAGCTTCACAGTGGCTAAATCCTTTGCTAAGTGCAATTTCTTTAAGCTCTGCAAATTCTGCTGGTGGATAATATTTAATAACTGGTAAATGCTTCTTAGATGGTTGTAGATATTGTCCAAGAGTTAAAATATCCACATTGTTTGCACGTAAGTCATCCATTGCTTCAATTAAATCTTCTCTTGTTTCACCTAAGCCGACCATAATGCTCGATTTAGTTGGAATATCAGGCTGCATTTCTTTTGCTCGACGTAAAAACTCTAATGAACGGTCATATTTTGCTCTAGCGCGAACTCGGTTAGATAATCGACGTACTGTTTCAATGTTATGGTTTAAAATATCTGGTTTTGCATCCATTAACATTTTTAAGTTTTCTTCTACCCCAGCCATATCAGATGGTAATACTTCGATAGACGTGAATGGGTTTTTACGACGTACTGCTCGTACTGTTTCAGCAAAAACAGCTGCTCCGCCGTCCTTTAAATCATCACGTGCAACCGCTGTTATAACAACGTGCTTTAAGCCCATTTGTACTACTGAATCTGCTACGCGTTCTGGTTCTTGTAAATCAAGCTCAGTTGGTAAGCCTGTTTTAACCGCACAAAAACGACAAGCGCGTGTACAAACCGCACCTAAAATCATAAATGTTGCTGTTTTTCTTACAGCCCAGCATTCATGAATATTCGGACATTTTGCCTCTTCACAAACGGTATGAAGATTCTTAGAACGCATCATTTTCTTTAAGCCTGTATAGTTTTCATTCGTGTTTAACTTAATTTTCAACCATTCGGGCTTGCGCTTATATTCTGTTTGTTTTGTCATGGTTATCAACTCCGCACAATATGAAATAGTTTACCGTGTTCGCTTCTTTCAATGTAACATATCTATTCTAACGTATGAAAGCGATTTGCTCAAATGAAGATTCTAAGATTTTTTCCAATCGTTCCCTATAATGAAATACTCCGTATATCCCACACTAAAAAGAGTGATGTTGTGAAAGGAGTCTATTTCATGCTTCGAAAAATTTCTCTTTTGCTTTCTATTTGTTTTCTTCTCCACCAAAACATCGCCTACGGTGAAGATAATCAGCAAAGCATATACGAAAAGCGCATGGTACTATATAAAGAAACCGAGCAGTCTTCAGGCATTCCATGGTATTACTTAGCTGCAATGGATCAATATGAAAGAAATATACGGAGCGTAAGAAAAGATATTCCAAAAAAACCAGATGCCATCATTTCCCTTTATTTCAAACCAGAAATATGGGCTGGACCTGTTAATAGTAACGACACTCTCCCCCATACAATTTCTCTATTTGGCGGAATAGGTTTAGATGGTGACAAAGATGGATTTGCAAATGCAAATAGCGACCGTGATCTTCTGCATACCGCAGCGACTATTTTAAGGAAACAAGGAACGTCAGAAGACCGTATTAAAATTATGCTTTGGGAATATTATAGACGTGCAAAAACAGTTGATTTAATTAGCGAATACGCCCAAATTTATAAACATTATGGACGTATTAATTTAGAAGGAAATGCTTTTCCTCTTCCGATTCGTAGTGACCATAGCTACCGTAGTACTTTCGGTGCTGGAAGAAGTTTTGGGGGCAGACGAGTTCATGAAGGAACCGATATTTTTGCCGGATATGGCGTGCCAGTAAGATCGACTTGCTATGGCATTATTGAAACGAAAGGTTGGAACCGCCTTGGTGGATGGCGCATTGGTATTCGCGACCTTCATAACAATTACCATTATTACGCTCATTTAGGCGGGTTCTCAAAAGAAATACAGCTTGGACAAATTGTTGAGCCCGGAAAAGTAATCGGGTTTGTTGGTAGCACTGGCTATGGCCCCCCTGGTACAGCCGGAAAATTCCCACCCCACTTACATTTTGGCATATATAAAGACAATGGCTATACAGAATGGGCCTTCGATCCATATATGCATTTAAGCCTTTGGGAACGCAAAGAACGAGCAAATACAAAACGATAACCGTAGCGCATTGCTACGGTTATTTTTTATCCAGTAAAAGCCCGATTGATTCAAGTTTCACTTTATATGCAATTAACTATCTGTTTTCTTTTTATCAGGTACAGCAACACTTCCGCTTCCATAATACGTAGGCACTTCCCCTTGAACGATACGCGTCGCAATCGGAACATTTTGTTTCACCGTTATCTCTTTCGTATGAAATGGAATGATTACTTGCAACGTTACTTCCATTTCCATAACAATTTGAATCGCTGTAGTGTTGATCCCGTGCGGCTCAATTTTTTGTTTAATATCTGTATTCACATGCCCAATTGGCGTGAACTGAATCGGAATATCTGGTCCTATATTACCAAGAAGCGCATTATCAGTTACACGCCCAAAAGGAACTGCCATAGTCGCCCCGTTTTTTTCAGAAATACCTAGCTCCTTCAACTTCCCTTGTTCTACTTGCTGCAAATATTTTTCTATGTACGTAGTCGTTGACGTTACGATTTCATTTACTTGCTTCGTATTTAAATTAATTGTGGATACTTTCCCGTTTTTATCATTTTGTACTTTCATTAACGAATCGACATCGAATCCTTCATTAATTCGATCCTTTACCGCCTTCGTCATAATTGCCGTCGCCATTTTCTTTGTCTCTACTTCTCCATATTTAATTAAGGTCGGCTGAATACTATTATTCACAATCCACAGCCCTTGCGTAAGTAATATAACAAAAAGAATAAACGACATAAGCAGTATATACCGAAAGGCGATAGGTCCCTTTCGAAACCGCGAGTTTTTCGAGCGAAATATACTCATAAAAAAACCTCCTTCTTATATCATTTCTATGCAAGAAGGAGGGACGATATATGCTTATCTCATTTTTAATAATGCTTCTTTTCCAATCGTTCCTGCTGGAATGCCTAATGCTTCAGCTCCAGTCGTTACCGATTCTAGTGGCGCTTCAAGAAGTTGTTCAATCGTTCTTACACCAACCGCACGGCCAGCAATAATTCCTCGATCACCTAACTTCTCATTTAAAAGACCTACATCTAATGCACCACACATAATATATCCTTTATCGCTCATTACAGCTAGCAAATTCGTCTTTGGAAGTTTGACGCTAACCGCAATAAACGTATAATTATCAATTATAATTGGCTCCACATTAACCATAGTTCACACTCCTCTCTTTCTTATCTGTATGACAAGAGAAAAATGAGTGTTACAAGTTAACTAGCCTATAGTTTAACGGAAGATGTATAAGTTATTAACATATCTGTTAACACATCTCTAAGTAGTTCTGGCATATAATATTGTTTGCTAGAAAGTGTGGATAGCTCTGGGTATAAGTATCCAAACGTAAACATATCAATTGTTCCTACTGTATATATACGGTCTAACTCCAGCGATTCGCCGTTAATCAATACATCTTCTAATAAAATTTTATTCCCAGGAATCGTATCTGGAATTACTTCTACACCAGCGTAAATCATTTTCCCCATCACTTTTCCACGAAATCCGAATCCTTTTACCTCAAGGTTTTCCATATTCGGTTTACGTGCTTTCAAAATAACTTCTCTTAATATCTTTCCTGGAACTTTCAAAGCACACGGATTAATTGGATGTGGACAAATTCTGTGAATATCTCCGCGCGTTACAACACCCTCTTCTAATCCTTCAAGAAGTACACCAGCATTCACCATTCCAACTTCTGCACTGCACCATGTTTTCAGCGCACTTGCTAACATATGAGAAAACGGCGCCTCATGAAACCAATCAACCGGTAATGACTCTTTTAAATGAACGACAGGCTCTGCCATTATATGCTTACTTTCTTCCTGCAGTATTTCAATTGTGGATAACGGCTCGCTATAAGCCCCTAACCGTTCCGTCTTAATTGCTCTACCGTCTTTTTTCAGTAGTTTCTTCGTCTCTATATCCACAGTAAGCTGTACGTGACCAACGTAACGCCCCCACTTTTCACAACAACAAAGTAACGTATTATTCATAAGAACACCACGCTCAAATAAATGATGCGTATGCGCACCTAAAATCACATCTATATCATAATGCTCTGCCATATACTCATCCATGCTTTTTCCAAGGTGAGAAAGGACAACTGTAATATGAGCCTCATCTCGCACTTCTTCTAAAATAGACTCTAAATGGATAAGCGGATCTTCAATATGCCAATCGAGCATATGATAGAACTCTGGATAAGCTACCGTTAACCCGATAAAGGCAATCGTAATCCCATCTGTCGTTGTATGTAATTTATAAGGCTTTGCCCACTCCGGACGTACACCTTCTTTTTCAAATAAATTCGCGACAAGCACTTCAAATCCAGCCTCATCATATAGACGATTCAAATGCTCCTTCGCTAACGTAATTCCTTCATTATTTCCGATCGTTACATAATCATATAACGCCTCATTTAAAAGCTTCGTATTGCCAAGTCCATTCGTCGCTTCCGAAATACTATGAAAACGATCCACATGATCGCCGATATCAACCGTCAAAACGGTCTCTCCCGCTTCCTGTCTTCGCTTTTTCTCTCCCTGTACAAACCGAGAAATTTGCGGCCAATTTTCAAAATGACTATGTATATCGTTTGTATGATAAAGGTGGATGATTGTTTCCTTATTTATATTCAGAGAAAAAACCTCCTCTCAGTTCCTTACTGCCATTTACGCTATGCGCATACAATAATCCTGTAAATACTTTTCGTCTTTTCTTGCTATTTTACATTGTACTCGCATTGTGAGAAAAAGCAAAAGATTGCCCTTTTTTATATGAGAAACTTTTGCTAATGCAGGAAAGAATTCCAGATAGTGGAGGGAGGGGTGGATTTGTCAAAAAGTTTAATATAAAATTCAGTGGTTGATTGTTCAAGTGGATTTGTCAGTCTCTTTGTCTTAAACCTAGTCGTTCTCTGTTCTTATAAAATGTTTGGGGTATGTGAGAATTTTCTTTTGTCTCATCTTGTCGACAAATCGATATTCCTTGTCGAAACGTTGATATATTGAAATAATCGTTGATATATTCCCGTTTATGATCGATATATTTGAAAAATCGTTGATATATTTAGCTGAACACCCACCCGGGTATCCTCTCCCAAGCCAAGACAAATCCGCAAAACAAAAAAGCGCCCTGCACATGATATGATCCCCTTATAGTAGACAGTAAAAAGAAAGCACATTAATCTGTTTACTATGGAGGGGATTTTTCTATGGGCAAAATTAGAGTAACTTATGATATAGAATTT
>NZ_JAKUFY010000086.1:0-22755 GCF_022663675.1 Bacillus cereus group sp. BfR-BA-01355 | reverse complement strand
TGTTCTTGAGGTTTAGTAGTTTCTTTATTTTCTGTTGTAGTATTTGTGCTCTTTGGATATTTATAATCTTCACATGGAATGCCGTCTTTATCATTATCTAAACGGTGTGGATCATTTCCAACACCATATCCATTTTGATCCCAGAATGCTTGAGCATCTTGTTGACTTTTAAAATGGCCACAGTTTTTTGTATCATTCGGACTCTTAGCTGCAAATGCAGAAGAACTGTACCCCACTGTTAATAGTGTTACCGCTGTTGCTGAAACTAATAATTTTTTCATAAATTTCTTTATCCCCCTAAATGGTATGTATTTACATTGAAATATTTTACATTTAAAAACCTAAAAATACAATAATAATTTGTAGATAAATGTAAGATTTCTAGATAATAATACCAAACTATTAATTCGTATATTGTCATATTATGTCGAAAGGAAATAAAAAAAGAGCCAAAGCTCTCTTTAATAACTAATACTAACCATAGTCACTATTCTCACAGTAATATGAATTTGATTTATCACAACAAATATATGTTGTTTGTTGGATAAATAATGGCCTTGATGAAGCGTTAACTGAAGTGGCATTTAACATCCTCAAATAAGAAAGTCCTTGTATCTCCCTGGTGTTAATCTAATTGTTTGTGGAGTTGTGGATTTAAATGTTCTACTAGTCAATGTGACGAACGCAGCAAATACAAAGCTAAAACTAAAACGAATAAGAGTCTTAGTATGGTTAGTTGTAAAATTTTCAAATAGAGTAATTGTAGAGTTAGGTGGAATTTCAAGACTTGTAAGGTTAGTTTCTGATCCGAAAATTGTAAAGGTCTCTATAAAACTGTTGGTAGAGTTTGAAGAGTTACATGATTATCTTTATTGGAATCAAAATAAGCTTACACATCCAAACTATTGATAATAGCTAATATTTGATGATCTGTCCATTTGCCATTAATCCTTATATTTTCTTTCGCTATACCTTCTTTTTTAAACCCCACTTTTTCTAATACACGAATAGATGCTATATTATCAAGCATCGCTCCTGCTTCAATTCTATGTAGCTTTAATTCCCTAAAAGCAAAATCTACAACAAGTTGAAGAGCCTCTGTTGTATAGCCCTTTGCATTATGCTCCTTATCTAAAGTGAATCCCGTATAACAGCTTTGGAGGTCTCCCCTAACAATTTGAGTTAATGAAATGTCTCCGATAAGTTTATCATTTTCTCTTAAAAAGATTCCAAAAGGGTATACTTGTCCTTCAGCTGTCTTTTTTAATGCTTGTTCAAGACGTATTTTTTGATGTTCTTCTGTATAAAAAACTTCTGGGAGCAACGGGCAAACTCGTTGAAAAAATTCGCGATTTCTAATATGTAAGTTAGCTAACTCGTTAGCATCAGCAGTTTTATAAAGCCGAATATAAATGTGCTTCCCTACTAGTTTCATAACATCCCTCCAACATTTTTATATGTCTAATGAGGCAAAAGTATACCGTATACTTTATACAGTTGGCTATTGTCAGGAATCATTTTGCACGAAAGAAAAGACACTCTATATGAGTGTCTTTTCCAATAGTTTTTAGCAGAAGCAAGAAGCTCCAACGATGATTAATAAAATGAATAACACAACTAATAAAGCAAAGCCTCCAGAAAAGCCACAACCGCCACAACTACCACCATAACCCATAATAGTTCCTCCTTTAGATAAGAGGGGAAAACTAAGGTTCACTCATGTATTTTAATGGATTCGTTTCATCTTATGTTTTTCCGCATTGATTGAGCAGGTCCTTTCGAAAACTATTCACATATTAACTATATTTTTAAAAACGAATAATTTAACTATAACAATAAATAGATAAATTAATATAATGTATTAATTCTAAAAGAAGGGAGGAATAGCCATGCAATTAGTTTGTTTTAAAATAGTAAGTGGTCAGTATTTCTTGTTTGTAGAAGGTATTCAAATTCCTGTACCAATTCCAGCAGTTGCTGCAGCTTTATTAATTGGTTTAGGAGTAATTCCACTTTGTTCTTAATGTAAAGAATTCGGATCATTCCTAACTTTCAATTGGAAAAGCCTCAAGTATATGAATACTTGAGGCTTTCTTTATATCAAAGAAAAAACACCTTATAGCGCTTGAAGATCTCCTGATTTAATTAATGCGGCCGTTACATCATCACCGAAAGTATTGAGACAGAATACTTGCTCGTCTACCTTATCCATCACTGTAGCTTCACCTATCACGCCACCTTGAAGTTTAATAAAATAGTTATGTTCTTCTACAATTTTACTAAAATCTCTATTTGCCCATCTTTCAGTAATTGCTAATAGCTCTTCTTTGTTCTTGAAATTGTTTCCGTTTAGAATATTTCTTACTTTCTCTGCATTCTTTTTGGACATAGGGGTTGCTCCCTTTCCTTCACACGCTTTTACTTTTTGATGAGTCATGCTATGCATAGCTGAAATAACTTCTTCTTCAGTAGAAGTTACTGTAATGTGAAGTTGTGCATTTGAACCTTTCACTTCTGCTTCATTCGATAGTATGTCTTCTTTATTAACCTCTGCAAAAACATGGTCCTCACTCCCCATTGGGACTTCAGCAAACTGTAATATTCCATAAGTTATACCAGTTGCAAGTACTACTACCCCTATAATAGATGCTAGCCAATACGTTAGCTTCTTGTCCATCTTCATTTCCCCTGTCTTCGTTTAAATATCTTAACTAAATAATACCATATTTAATTCCTTTTTATTGAAGAGTCTCTAATTTCTACTATTTAAAAATATTCTCATCGTCTAATGTAATACGATATAATCATTTTATAATACAAAAAAATCATATTCTCATTCCCTATTTTTTTGGAGGTGATTGTCTTGAATAAAAACATCAATCTACTTCTTCAAATAATAATTGGAATTATAATCATGATCGCACCTATTCTCATAACAGGATCTATATACGATGTCACTAAATCATTTGGTGAACTATTAGTGGCAGAACTTATTATAAGAACACTTTCTCTCATTATTGGACTTTTAGTTATTAGTACGGCTTTGCATCGTTATTCTCAATAATTATTCATGTTCAAAAAATACAAATATTTTACATACCAATTCTTATGTATAAAGACACCCAAAACAAGTGTTACGAAAAAAATATAAAAAAGACATCTTTTCTAGGGAAAGATGTCTTTTTTATATAAACCTTAACGTTCGTTCTGTAAAACCCTCGCTGCCTTTACTCCTTCTTTCTCTTCTTTTAAGAATAACGATACGATAAATGCAACAATAATAAAGATTAACCCAAGTGCAAATGCACCTTGGAACCCTGACGTTAAACCGTTTAACTTCTCTAATGGATCCAGTGGATTTGCGGAGCTTTCCATATACTTAGTTGTTCCTGAAGACATTTTCGAAATAAAGATAGCTGTACCAATTGCACCAGCTACTTGTTGCAACGTACTAAATAGTGCTGTTCCGTGCGGATATAAATCTGGTGTTAATTGATTTAAACCGTATGTTTGTGCTGTCATGACAAACATGAGTCCAACCATTAATACGCTATGCATGACAATAATTTGTACCATTGATGTATCAGGAGTAATGCCTTTAAATAAGAACATTGCAATTCCTACTAAGACAATGCCGGGAACGATAATAACTTTCGGACTAAATTTATCAAATAGTTTACCTGCGATTGGTCCCATTATGGCGCTAATAACACTTCCCGGAAGCATGATAATTCCTGATTTAAAAGCTGTAACGAGTAAAACGGTTTGCAGGAACATCGGTAATAAAGTCATCGTTGAAAATAGCGACATCATCACAATGACAATTAATCCAACTGATAATGTAAACATCGGAACTTTAAATGCTCGTAATTCTAAAATTGGATTCTCAATTTTCAATTGTCGAACGGCAAAAATACATAATGAGATAAGCCCAACAATTAAAGTGCCATACACTTTTGCATCGGACCATCCTAAATCACCCGATGCACTAAAGCTATACACAAGCCCGCCAAATCCTAATGTCGATAAAAGGATAGATGGGTAATCTACTTTTGGCCTTGTTAACTCTGAAACATTTTGAATGTACTTCATCCCAATCATAATGGAAATGATCACGATAGGAATAACAATATAGAATAACCAGCGCCAATTTAATGAATCCACAATTACTCCAGATAATGTAGGACCAATTGCCGGAGCTGCCATCATCACAAGTGCGATTAATCCCATTGTCGCACCACGTTTTTCAGGCGGACAAATAATTAAAATCGTATTCATTAATAACGGTGTAATTAATCCCGTCGCTACAGCTTGGACGATACGGCCGACTAATAAAACGGAAAATGTCGGTGCGAATCCCGCAATTAATGTACCAGCTAAAAACGTTACCATAGCGATCAAAAACATTTGTCTCGTTGTGAGCCATTGCTGAAGTAACGCTGTAATTGGGACTAAAGCCCCAACCTACTAACATGTAAGCTGTAGAAAGCCATTGAATCGTTGAAGCCGTTACGCCAAATTCTTTCATTAATACCGTTAACGCATTACCAAGTAATGTTTCATTTAATAACGCAACCATTGCCCCTAAAAGTAATGCAATTAAAATGGGGGTATGTTTCATATTAGAAGTATCAACTTTGCCACTTACAAGGCTCTTAGTTGTCATATTCATTTACAGATTCTCCTCCTGTTTCTTACTTAAAAAACTTTAAATATACCTGAACATATGTAATATAATATACATATGTAGATTAAAAAGGGAGAATCAATTTTCAGCCACTGTATATTTAATCTACAAAAAAGGAGAAGTGTAGATGCATGATAATGAAAAACAACTTGATTTACGTATTAGACGTACACATAAATTACTGTGGGATTCCTTATTTGAATTAATGACGCAATCAAAACAGAAATATAGTACGATCACGATTAACCAAATATGTGACCGCGCGATGGTACACCGAACAACCTTTTATAAACACTTTGAAGATAAAGATGCTTTATTAGCATTTGGATTTAAACGATACAGCAAGATGATTGCTGAAATACCAGTTTCAGATCGATTAAGTAAACCATTTCAAGTAATGGAACAATTTCTACACCATGAAGAAATCGGTAAAATATTAGAGACACAAATGTCTGATGAACAATTTATTAACCGGACACAGTATTTAAGTCACGAAACGAGAAAACAAGAAATAGAAGCGTTAAATCAACTGCACAAAAATCATACGATGCCCAATGATTTAATCATTGAATTTTATTCAGGGGCAATCACCTCATTAAGCGCATGGTGGTTTAAAAGTGAAAGAAAAGTTTCTGCTGCTGAAATGGATAGGTATCTCCATCAACTTATTAATCGGGATATTTTTCAGTTTGAAAAGAAATAAGACTACACCTTTTCAATCATGCAATAAAGTGAAACTTTAATCAGCCCTCACCAATCGGACTTTTACGGACAGCCCGACCCCCACCTAACTTCTTTGCTTCCACTGAATTTTGAGGTGGGGGTCTTACTGCCCGTTAAAGCGGGATCAAATTGACCACAAAATAGGAATATGATATATTTTCCGTAGAATACTATATAAGTGTAACAGCGAATAAATTGGCATATAATAAAAAGAAGAGATGCGCTAACATCTCTTCCTTAACTGCTACCGTATAGGGTGGTGGTTATTATACGTTATTATTTTTTTACGAAACCCACCCTTTTGCTTCCTACGGCGCGGAGTGGTTTTTTTGTTGTCCTTACCCAGAAGTTGCTTCCGCAAAAAATACGCTGAAACTTCACGTACAGTCGCTTTTACAAATTCTTTTACAAGGTCAAACAAAAACTCCATATTATCACCCCCTTTCCTTCCAAATGGAAAGAAGGGATAACCACCCACCCTCACAATATGCAGTTACATATATTTTATCAAATGATTGTAAAGATATTATGTAAACAAAACAAATGAAGTTTTACATAGAAAAATATGAGTTTATATTATTTTCATTCTCTTCAATTAGATTTTCTTTTTAGATGCTATCTTCAAATAAGGTAGCATCTAAAAAACGTTAAAAGGAATTTTCTCCCTAGTGTCTTCTTATATTTTATGTAATCTGCGTATTTAACCTTTTCTACGTTCTTTAATTACTTACTGAATATAGTCATACAGATTTTTCGCTAACAATAAACAAGTTACTGTAATGAAAAGAGCACGAACATACCCGCTTCCTTTTTTTATAGCGAATTTGGAGCCAACAATCCCTCCAGCAATTTGAGCAATCCCCATTATAAAACCATATGCATAGTTTACTTGTCCTACATACATAAACATCAACAATGCACCAACATTACTTCCTAAATTAAGAAGCTTTGCATTACCTGCTGCTTTTAAAAAATCATACCCAATAAATAAAAGAGAAAACATTAAAAACGAACCTGTTCCAGGACCTAGAAATCCATCATAAAAACCAATAGCAAAAATAAAAAAGGTAAAAATAATGACGTGTCGACCAGACAATTTCTTATGAGTGGAAATACTACCCCAATCCTTTTTGAATATCGTATAAATAGCGACCGCACCAAGCATAATCAACATCAATGGCTTCAGTACTTCTGGGTTCATTAAATGAACGGTCCATGCCCCTATTATGGAACCTATGAAAGTAAGCGGAACTAATTTAAACGCCGATTTCAAATCAAGATTACCAGAACGATAAAACACAATATTACTAGTTGCACTTCCCATTGTCGACGCTAGTTTATTCGTAGCTACTGCACTTGCTGGATTCAGTCCTGTAAATAATAAAGCTGGTAAAGCAATGAGTCCACCACCACCTACAACTGAATCAATAAATGCAGCTACAAATCCAAAAACAGTCAAAATCATTAATACAGATGGGTCTAAATAAAAATCCATACTATTAACCTCCCCTTTAGTCACTATTCGAATAGTAACTAATAATTTGCTAAATGTAAACAGTTATTGTAACGTTGAAATATAACAGCAAACATCGGAGGACGAAAAAAGTGGACTACATAGTGCAACAGCTTAAAAAAATTGGTTTCAATGAATATGAAGCTAAATCTTATGTATCTCTTGTTAAACAAGGGCCTGTCACAGCCTACCAAGTGAGTAAAGATTCGGGTGTCCCAAGAGCGCGAATTTATGAGATTTTAGGTAACCTTGTAGAAAAAGGGATTGTCATGAAGGAAGAAATAAATGACACCACTCGCTATTCACCTCTACCTGTTGAAATCTTTTTACAGAAGGCGCAAACAGAATGGCAGTCTACTTACGAAGGAATAAGTGATTCATTAAAAAAACTAGAAACTTCCGAGGAAAAAACGGATAATCGAGTGATTACTTTAAAAGACAATCAAACAATCATTAGCTATTGTCAGGCATTAATAAAAAAAGCAGAACGACGTATTGTCATTTCAATGTGGGATGAGATGTATGAAGCATTAAAAGAAGATCTATCTGAAGTAGCTGATAAAGTTTCAATACAAGGTATTACCCTGCATGTTGAAAATCCCATTAAAAATCTAGAAGCCCATCGCATAACACCTTATACAGAAACCTTGTCTACAGAACATTGGTTTATTGTATCAATAGATTCTAAAGAGATGATTTATGGACCATCACTTGAAGAGCGTAATATTGCTTTTTATACAGATGACCCCGTCCATATATACTTATTAGAGGATTATGTATGGCATGATGTTTTAGTAAATCGACTTGTCCGACGTAGCCAAGATGACTTGCAGCAATGGATCACTGCGGAGAGAAGATCTTTCTTTATGGGGAAATAAGGAGTATATTGAAGAGCAAATCAAAAAGTTTGCGTATTAAACCTAACAACTTCTCCTTATAAAAATAGCCAACTATTACATAATAGTCGGCTATTTTTATATAAATTTATACAGACACTGCCATTTTCCCTTTGCAAAATATTCCCATTAATGCAGCGATTAATGAGATAAACGCTTCTCCCACTCTTTCACCTTTTCAATTGTTACATCTAATTTCTTAGCCACTTCCTCTATACTCATTCCTTTAAAGAGCATTCCAGCTGCCGAAAGTGCTTTATCAATTTCTTCTTGCTTCTCCTGTTCATATAAACGACCCACTTTTGTCATCCGTAACCACTCCTTTACTTTTTTCGCGTAGTCTTCATCAATAAATTTATCTGTAGCTACAAGAATTCCGGCAATAACTTGAATTTGTTCTTGCTCATCGGAGATACATTTTGCTACTTCTATCGTCTTCTCAATTAAAATTTGTCTTTTTTCTCTGCTATGCATAAGTGGTACAAGTATCAATTTCATGGTTTCTTCATCCGTCAAAGATTTTCCTTCTTCCATTTTTTTAATAACCTTTTGAAGGATAGCATCACCATTATATTCGCTTAGTAAAACCGCTTTGGAATTTAAACGTATACTAGATACATCTATTTCTTCTATTGGATTCATTACCTCACTTGTATAAATAACCACGATTCGAATATCCGGTAACTCTTTATTCTTATTATAATAACGATACATAATTTGATTTGCATAATCCATATACTTCAAATGGTTTTCAAGGAAACGGGTATTACTTTCATACTCTAACATTAAAATTGAACCATCTTCCATTTCAAATAAAGTATCTGAGCGCCTTTGATCTGCACGAACTCTCGAGAATTCATTTAATAACAGCTCTTTTATTTTTGGAAAGCCTTTTAATCCATATGCTTCAAGCCCTTTATCCCTATAACATTCACTTAAAAACTTCATAAGAATATCTTTATTATGATAAGAAATATCATTCCCTGCCAATAGCTAATCCCCCTTAACTATTAGTTACCATTTTCTTTATTATATAACTTATGAAATTAGCATTACAACTTTGGTTCACATGCAGATACTATTTTCAAAACAACTTGCCCTTTCACTACTTTATCCCCTCCACAAACTGCCCAAACTCCTTCAAAAACCTCAATTTAAAACTCCCCACAGGCCCATTCCGATGCTTTGCCACATGAATCTCCGTCATCTCTTTCTGCACCGTTTCCTTATCATAATAATCCTCGCGATACATAAGCATAATAACATCCGCATCTTGCTCAATTTGTCCTGTCTCTCTTAAATCAGATAAAAGAGGGCGCTTATCTTGCCGTGCTTCTACCGAACGAGATAATTGTGACAATGCTACTACACAAACATTTAATTCCCGCGCTAATAACTTAAGCTTACGAGAAATCTCACTAATCTCTTGAAATCGATTTCCCTTATGCTTCGGATCGCCCGTAATAAGCTGCAAGTAATCTACAATAACTAAAACCTTCTTATCACCATGCTTCCTCTTTAACTTACGAGTTTGCATCCAAATATCTTGCACCGCAACACCTGCGTTATCGTAAATCTCAAATGGTAATTCCCCGATTTCCGCAAACGCCTTACTCACCTTTTCCCAGTCCTCTATCGCAAAACGATGCTTCGGATTTTTCAGCCTACCTCCTGACACTTCAGCTACGCAAGACGCCATCCTTTTTAACAATTGCTTACTACCCATCTCTAATGAAAACAATCCAACCGCCACTCCAGACTTCGCCGCATGCAGTCCAACATTTAGGGCAAACGCAGTCTTCCCCATCGAAGGACGCGCACCAAGAACGACAAAATCACCTTCCTGCAATCCGCACGTCATTTTATTTAGCGATGTATAACCAGTCTCAATACCAGTAATCTCTTTCGCATCTTGATGAAGCTCTTCATATAAATCAACTAGCGCATCCTTCAAATCAAACTCACATACACAGTCTTTTTCCTCTAACTCACAAAGTGCCGTAATCGTCTCACCAATAATTTTTTCATTCTTCTCCGCAATAAGACGCTCTCCCATCTTGTGCCCGAGAACACCCGCCTGATACATTTTCCAAGCACCTCGAACAAGCCCCTCATAATAAGAGAAATTGGCAGTTGTAGGTACACCATCCATTAATCCTATAAAATACTCCATTCCCCCGATCCCCTCTAAAAACTTCGGATCTACCCTAGAAATGAACGTCACAAGATCAATCGGTTGCCCCTCTTCTTCCATTTTTCGCATTAACTGAAATATAGACTTGTGCACTGACAGAGAAAAATACCGCTCCGTCAAACGGCACTCCTTAATAAGCTCTCCATCAAGTAATAGAGAACCTAACACCGTCTTTTCCGCATCCACATTTTGAATACTCATGGACGCCACCCGCGCTCCGCTAAAAAGCGCTGCAACTCTTCCTCTGACGGCGCATTCTTCTCCCACTCCTCACACCTCGCCAAAAACTCCTCCGTCTCCCCCTTACTAACAGACGACTCCTTCTTCCTAAAGCTCGCCGTATCTGCCTCAACCTCACACACTTTCGTAAAACCTTTCCCGTGCCAACCTCTCAAAATGCCCTTCACATAAGCAACCGTCCGCTTATTATTCTCAAACGCAATTTGAAGAGCCTTCAGCACAAGCTCCTCTGACAAATCTTCCATCCACGCACTCAGTTCCTCCACAGTATGCGGAGACAAACTACCGAAATGTTGCTCATAAAAAGAAAACACGCGACTCCCCGTTTCTTCCTCTATAATCTCTTCTCCCGCCTCTGTCTCTTCACAAACTGACTCGGCATCATCCACAGCCAATTCACTCGGCATACCGAAATGCGCTAAAAGTATCGGAACATTCATCTCCTCCTCTACGCACTTCTGAAGAAACATATGTACAAACTCCTTATTCTTCACACCCTTAAGCTCACGAAGCACGCACTTCTCCACATTCGTATTCGTCACCGGATTATAACGAAGCCAATTCAAAACGAATAACTCCCGTGTATCCGCATCATACAGAATCTTCCCATAATCAATGAAGCGCTGCACAAGCTTATCAACAGTCTCCCGATTATAACCCGTCTCCATCTCAGCTAACCGCTTCGGAAAAGGAAAAATCCCACACTGCGTTGTCTTCGAACAAGTTAACAAATAAACATAAAAATACCGCTCCTCCGGCGTCAAATCCAAAACAAAATCATCCTGCCAAAAATTCACCTGCACAGTACGATACACCGCCATCCCAATTCCTCCCGTCTCCGTTCAAAAGTAAAAGCCCCTTCATAATATATATGGGAGACTGGCCGGGTTTTTGGCGTGTTATTTTAAAATTTTTTTCGACTCCTACTACGGTGTTTGTTGTTGTTTTTGTTTTGTTATGTTTTTTCTTAGTGATTTATTACTTGGTAGGGGCTTGTAAGGGGCTTAGGAGGGGTTAGTTATCGGTTACTTTCATTAAGAAGACTCGATCTGAAAAGCCGCCTCTTTCTTCTGCTTTCTTTCTTCTGCTTTCTTTTTTCGGATGTTGTTGATTTCTTCTAGTGTTGTCCCTTCGTGTTCGGCTAGGGCGTTGATTAGTTCTAGGAGGTCGGATAGTTCTTCGAGTTTATGTTCTTTTGTGTCTGCTTCTAGGTATTCGGTTAGTTCTTCTTGTGTTTTCTTGCAGAGTTCTTTTATGTATTCGTCTTGGATAAGAATTCTTGTTGTTGGGATTTTTCCGTTGGATTTTATTATTTGCGGGATTTTGTTTCGGATTAGTTTGTTGTAGGCTGGCATGGGAATTCGAATAATGGAGTTCAGAATTTTTTGATGATATCCTCTATATCGCTTTGAGGTGTATCAAAATAGTTTGTTATCTCCTGTATTAAATGGAGAAATTCTTTCACGGTAACTGGAACATCATGATGAGTTGGATTTCCCTTCCTTATATCCTTTCACATCGCTGCATCCATTCTTTTAACGATCCTATCTTAATTTTATACTTTGAACAGATTTATTGGAGTATACGTTCTCCTGTTTTATAAGCAAGTAACACTTCCTTTTTAAACTTCATAGAGTATGGGTTTTTGACATAGAAAAAAACTTTAAGGTAGACAAGTTTTTATTTTTTAATCTGTCTACCTTAAAGGGAACATATCAATTTGTCGATGTGACCTTTCTAATTTAGTATGAACACAGAATACTATACATCTCGACCACATTATCCCGCTAGATGTATACGGTAGTAATGACGCTTCAAATTTCCAATTATTATGCGAAAGGTGCAACACTTCTAAAGGAGCAAGATTTACAACCACCAGCTTAGTAAGCACTCCTGTTTGGAATTTGTAAATATCGTTCTAATTCACTAATAATGCTCTCTAATCATCGTCATATCCTCTTTTTATTTTCTAATAAATAAGGCCATATCAAAAGCAAGCATCCCCCGATGCCATTTTGATACAGCCTTATTTACTACTGCTCTTTAATCATTTTAAGGACATGCTGGTATTAAAAACTTACTCTACCTACAAAACATTACCATCCTTTAAATAATCATAAAGCTTATTATCCATCGATTTCTCCATAATCATGTTCATCGTAACAACCGGTAGTTCTTTTCCATTTTTATCTTGCATTTCAGTTTGTTCTACACTTGCTTTATCAGGTCTCGCTTTTCCTAAATAGTAAAAGTCGCTTCCCTCGTCATCATCTTTTTTTACAAAAATATGGACGTCAATATTATTTTCTTTAGCATCAATAATTGTTTGAACTTCCTTTGATTTTAATGTTCTATTACTTCTTGTATACCATTTAAGAACATCTTGATTAAGGAATTCATCACCATAGTCCACACTGGATTCTACCTCATCATTTTTATGGTATGTGATAAATATTGGACAAGTATAGTACTTTGTCTTATAACCATACATAGTTGAGCTCTCATCATTATGCCAATTTAAAAGTTTACAAACATCTTTTCTTGAGTATTTTTTATATACAGTAAGGTTACTATCACACTCATAGTTTTTGCTCTTTTCCCTTGCACTTTTAATAATGTCCATAACCATACGCTTAAAGTATTCATTTTGTTCTAAGCTTTTTCGGATAGAATCATTAAACATATACGCCTTATCGTCCTGTAAAGAGAGAATTGGCTTTTCTCCATATTTCTTTTGGCTGTTTTGCAAGAAAAATTCTAATTCAAAAATTCGTTGTACAGAAGTAATCGTATCATCATCTGTTAAGCAATTAGATTCTTCAAGTTGCTTTATATACTCATCTTTATCAACTTTTTCTTGCTTTAGTAACAATTCTAATAAAACAATTTCGTTTTTACGTTTTCCATTCAATACTTCCAATGAAAACATCGTTAAAACTTTATTTTCGTACTCTGTTAAGGCAGGGACATCTTCTTTCATTTTCAATAAGAACTGATAATAGTTCGAATATCCTTCTGCCAGTACAACTGGATCAATAGAATGGTTTACTATAAAGTCATATAGATATGGAGTTCTTCCTATTCTATTTTTCAACTCAGCAAAAGCTTCCTTTAATACTTTCATTGCTGTTAAATTACTATTATTAATCGCTTTAAAAATTTGCTTTTTCGCTATCTCTTCAAAGTTAACTGTTGAAATACCTTTAATATAACTCGTATCATTTGTATATCTACGTATATTGTCTTTATTTTGTGATCTATCTCCTGAAAGGGCGATTGGAATTAAATAGTTGTTTTTATAATTTCCAATAAAATCAATGATTGTAACAAAATCTTTCGAGTCGTGTTTTCGAAGTCCACACCCCAGTTGCTGTATAAAGATAATACTTGATTGAGTTTGTCTCAACATAACAACTTGGTTCACACTTGGAATATCAATTCCTTCATTAAAAATATCTACCGTTAGAATATAATCCAGTATGCCATTTTTTAATTGATTCACTCGCAGTTCTCTTTCCTCTTGGGAATGATCACCGGTTAATGCAAATGTGCGAAAACCTCTATTATTTAAGGCATATGATAATTGTTCTGCCTCATCTTTTCGGCTGCAAAACATTAATCCTGTTACTTTCTCACCAGAATAACCATAGTATTTTACTTTTTCAACTACATGATCCACTCGCTCTTCCGTAACAAGTTTAGATAAAGCAGTTGTGTCATCTATCTTTTCACCATTATATTCAAAATCAGTAACTCCGAAATAATGAAAAGGACAAAGCATATCTTCTTCAAGTGCTTCTTGCAAACGAATTTCATAAGCAATATTGTAGTCAAATAGCTCATAAATATTAAAGTTGTCTGTACGTTCAGGTGTAGCAGTCATTCCCATTAAAAATTTCGGTTTAAAATAATCAATAACCCTATGATAAGAACTAGCACCAGCTTTATGAACTTCATCTATTAAAATATAATCGAATAGCTCAGGATCAAATTGGTGTAAAGTGGCCTCTTTTGAAATAGTTTGGATCGTCGCAAATAAATATTTAGCATGCACTTGCTTATTTGATCCTGATAAAATCCCAAAATCCTCATCGGCTCCGCCAAGAACCTTTTGAAAATCTGATTTTGCTTTATTTAATATTTGCTCTCGGTGAACAATAAACAGCATCCGTTTAGGTGCAAAATTTCTAACATCAAATGCTGAAAGATATGTCTTCCCCGTTCCTGTTGCGGAAATGACTAAGCCTTTTGCTTCTCCAGCGTCTCGAATAGCTTGTATTTCTTTTAATGCAGCTTGTTGCATTTTATTTGGCGTAATTTTCAACGCTTCTTCAATTGCATTATGATATTGACCAGGTAATTCTATAACTCGATCTAGCAACTTATTTTCTGCAACTTGTTCATATATTGTTTCGTAATTTGCAATCAACTCTTCAGTTAAAATTTGGGAATTTTCCCAGACTTCTTCAAATTGTTTTTTAAAATGCTGTACTATCTCTCCATCTTCATGCGATGTTAACTTGACGTTCCATTCATAGTTTACCTTCAAAGCATGCGCAGTCAGATTTGAACTACCGACAATTAATGAACAATGTGTTTTATTATCAAATATGTACCCCTTTGAATGAAAACCAGATAAGTTTGTTAATCTTACTTCTACATTTTCAAGTTTCATTAATTCTCTAAACACTTTTGGTGTATTAAAATTTAAAAATGTAGATGTTAATATACGTCCTTTAATCCCTTTTTGTTTAAGATCAAGGAAATGTGACTTTAAAGTCGCTAGCCCACTTTCCGTAATAAAAGCCACCGAAAAAATAAAGGCTGTACTATTTTCAAGCTCTTCCAGCAATGAGCTTAAAACATTTTCATTTTTCTTCGTATTGTTTACTAATAATTTAGGCTTATATATTCCAGGATGATTATGTTTTTGATTAATAAATCCTTTATATAAAGACCCTTCTAACTTTTGAATGAAATTCTCCATATGATCACCATTTATGACAAATTTTTATACTAATTGTATTACTCACTGATTTAAAGTGCAAATTTATTACAATAAAAAAACTATCCGCATAAAACGAATAGTTTTTAATCAAATTACTTTACAAGCGATTCTTTTGATAATTTCTCAATAGTTGGGATATCCGCAGGTGCCCATTCTAAAGCTGCTAGTTCATTCGGATATAACCATTTAATTGCTACGTGCTCAGTTAGAACCGGACTTCCTTCAACAAGTTTACAATAGAAAGTTTTCAAATGAACAATACCAAAATCATACTCATAGGCTGTATAATCAATTTGCTCACCAATCTGCACGCTACAATGCATTTCTTCATCAATTTCACGCTTTAACGCCTCTTGAGGTGTTTCTCCCTCTTCTATTTTCCCACCTGGAAATTCCCACATAAGAGGTAGCGATTTAGATGGCCCTCTTTGTGCACATAAAATTTTCTCATCTTGGACAATTACTGCTCCAACAACATAAATATTTTTTTTCATTATGTCCTCCTTAAATCTCACAGAAACTCTATACTTTATGTTTCCACACTTTATAGACTGAAAAATGCCTTGTATATCTTTTAACGACTAATATATTTTTAATCAGTAAGCTAGATTTTATCTAACCCTATCTAGCCCTTTTAATGTCATTAGCCTAACACTCTCATCTCTTTTATATTATATAGAAGTAACTACAAAAATAAAGCCCGATTGAATACTTCCCTCTTAATTCTCTTTTTTCAGCATTTCCTCATACCTAAAATCACATTGCTCCAACAACAACCTACTCTCCCCACTATCCTTATAATAAGAATTCCAACCCCGCTCCCTCAAAATCCCCTTCCAACTATCACTCTCAACCATCCTCTTAATCACACTATCCCAATAAGCAACCTCTTCCTCTGTCATATCTTTCGGTCCCATAATTCCTTTCCAGTGCTGGAAGATGACGTCGATCCCTTGTTCTTTCCATGTTGGGATTTCTGGTAGTCGGTCTAGCCGTTTTGGTGCGGATACGGCTAGTATTTTTATTTTGCTGGCTTTGTATTGTTTTTCGGCTTCGGATAGGGTCATGGTTGCGGCGCTGATTTGTTTGTTCGTTAGGGCGTTTATGATTTTTTCTTTGTTTTCGTAGACGAAGAATTGTAGTTCGGCAGGTTTTATGCCGAATGCTTTGCTTACTTGTACGAATGATAGGTGATCGTCGTTTCCTAGGCCTGGTGCAACGCCGATTTTGAAGTTTTTCTTGTCTTGTTTTAGTTGTTCCATTAGTTGATTTGCGTTTTCTATGTTTGATTCTTTTGATACGACAACAACTTCCCAGTCCGATGCGAGTGTCGCGAGCAGCGTGAAGTCTTTATATGTTAGTTTACTGTGGCCTAGTAGGTTGTTCGTTATGAGTAAGCTTGAGTTAATCGCCAGTACGTGACCGCCTTTTTGTTTCGTATATTTCCATCCGACATCACCGCTGCCGCCTACTTTATTTGTGACTGTGATTGGTTTTGTGAAGATTTTTTCTTCTGTGAGCGTTTTTTGCATCGCCCGCGCTGTTAAGTCCCAGCCTGCTCCTTGAACGTTCGGCGCAACGATTTCTACTTTGTCGATGTTCACTGTATTCGTATGGGATTTTTCCGAGGAACAACCAGCTATTACTCCTGTCATGATCCATATACATAGTAATAATCGCTTCTTCATAGTCCTCGTCCTATTCGATATTTTCGTTCTGGTCGTCCGATAATGCCGTATGTGTACTCTACTGTGCATTCGTTTGTCGCTACTAAGTATTCTAAATATCTTCTTGCGGTTGTTCTGGAGGCCCCCATTTGTTCTCCCATTTCTTCTATTGTAATGCCCTCTTCGAATCCTTTTATAATCCCTTTCACTTTTTGTAGTGTTAACGGGTCCACACCTGTCGGTAAGTTTTTTATGTCTTGTGTTTGCGAAATGCCGAAGAAGTTATCGATAAGTGCTTGATTCACTTCATTGTTACTATGTAATAGTTGCTTCTTTCTTTTATAGTCTTCAATGGTGCGAACGAATTTTTCTAACGTGACCGGTTTTATAAGGTAGTTACTTACGCCGTTTCGAATTGCTTTTTCTAGCATATGGTTTTCATTTGCCGCAGTAACCATAATAACGTCAACGTTTGGAAAGGCTGCATGGATTTTCGGCAATAAGTCCGTACCGATCCCATCTGGTAAATAATTATCTAATAGAAGTAAATCGATTTCTTCCCTTTGTAGTAATTCCATCGTTTCTTTCGCGTTCAATGCTTTTCCAATCACTTTTACGTCTTTTATTTTTGATAAAAACTCTTCCTGAATTTGCGCGACGCGGAAATCATCTTCTGCAATTGCAACCTTCAACATATGCCCATCCCCCCTGTTTGTCATGTACTTTCTTTCAATGTTTTCGGAAGGTAAATTGTAAAAATCGCTCCCCCGTTTTTCTCGTTTTGAATTTCAATTGTTCCCTGGAGTAGTTCTACCATTTCTTTTACGTTCGCTAGCCCGTAACCACGATCATTTCCTTTCGTTGAAAATCCTTTTTGAAAAATGGTCGTGATTTTTTCAACTGGTATCCCTGCTCCACTATCTATTACTTCAAACACAATGTCGTGCCCAATATCCGTAACAAAGAAGGAAACATTCTTTTCCTCTCGTTCATTCACCGCATCAAATGCATTGTCGATTATGTTTCCAAGGATCGTAATAAGGTGCGAAACTTTTATATGATCTGGTAACGGTTGAAGCGCACTATCTCCTTCAATATGAAAATCAATTTTCTTCTCAGACGCTGTTCCGATTTTCCCCAATAAAATAGCTTGTACTTTTGCATCAAGAATTTGATGGAATAAAATATGATTTTGGCTTTGATGAATATTAGATTCTTGCTGGATAAATTCAATCGCTTCTTTGTAATGCCCTAACTGAAGTAATCCTGATAAAACAAAAAGTTTATTTGTAAATTCATGCGTTTGAGCACGTAAGTCCTCTGAATACTTTCTTACCTCAGATATTGTGTTCACTAAGTTTTGCAGTTCTGTTTTATCTCTAAAACTACATACAACGCCTACCGTACTGTTATTTTCGAGTATTGGTGTCCTATTTAAAATAAACACTTTATCTTGAAACGCGATTTCTTGATCTGTTTCTAGCACTCTTTCCATATTAAAATCAGGTAAAACTTTTGAAATATGCTGCTGCATATAATCATCATTTACATGTATCATTTCTTCTGCCGAGGTGTTCATCATCGTGATAAGGCCATTTTGATCAATGGCGATAATTCCTTCTTTTATAGATAGTAGTATTGCACTTCGTTCCCGGTATAGCGCTGCGATTTCATTCGGCTCTAAACCGAGTGTATCTTTACGAATACTACGTGCTAAAAGAATGCCACCAATGATTCCAGCTAGTAATACACCTAAGGAAAAGAGGATAATTTCTTTCGTTCTGCTTAATATGTTATATTCGATACCTTTTATTGAAAACTCTACTGTTACAACGCCTACTACTTGATCGTAGTCTTCGTTATGAACAATAATAGGTGCCTTTGCCATTAAGGCTGGACCACTTTCACCATTTCCTTCAAGCGTATAGTACCCTCCAAAAGTGAGTGCCTCATAGTTATACGGGTTGTTACTCTTTGTTCCAATCAACTCAGAATTAGAATGGGAATACATAACCCCATAGCGATCTTCTACAATGACGTAATCTGCGCCAGCTTGCTCACGAACTTGTTCCGCAATGGATTGAATCGTACTTTTATGCTCGTTATTTTGAAAAGCGTCTTTTATAGCTGGCATAAAAGAAAGCGACTTCGCTGTTTGTAGCGCTAGCTGCTCCACTTGGCGCTTCGTATCAACGGACTGAATGTACACAAATATTCCCGCTAATAGGAGAACGACAAATAAAATTAACGCAATAATTAAGCTTACTATTTTCGTTTGTAATGACACTTTGCGTGATTTCTTCATGCTTCATATCCTTTGATAAAATATTCAAAACTATCAATCTCCTTTTTCTATTATTATGACAAAACGAATAATGAAGCAACTATAAAAACTCTCCATGTACATAAAGTACAAAAAGAATAAAATTGTCATAATATTGAGATTTTATCCTATAGACAGTACAATTCAACTACAATAAAAACGCTTTCATATTTAACTTTTATTTCTAAGCAAGAGGAGGAATGATTATGGCTCAAGCAAAATCAAATCGAGTCGCCGGCAATATTTTCAAAGGTTCAGTCGGCAATTTAATTGAATGGTATGACTGGTACGTTTACTCTGCTTTCGCTGTTTACTTCTCAGCAGAGTTCTTTCCTAAAGGAGATCCAACGAGTCAACTATTGAACACAGCGGCTATTTTCGCAGTTGGATTTTTAATGCGCCCTATCGGAAGTTTATTAATGGGACGCTATGCAGATCGGCACGGACGTCGGGCAGCATTAACACTTTCGATTACAGTTATGGCCGGTGGTTCTTTAATTATCGCCTGTACACCTAGTTACGAAAGTATCGGCATTATGGCGCCAATTATTTTAGTTCTTGCCCGTTTACTACAAGGGTTATCACTCGGGGGAGAGTACGGAACTTCCGCAACATATTTATCTGAAATGGCTAGTAGTGGACGCCGTGGTTTTTATTCAAGTTTCCAATATGTAACGCTCGTTGCGGGACAGATGGTTGCGTTAGGCGTTCAAATTGTTCTTCAGCAATTACTAAGCGAACCAGATATGAAAGCTTGGGGATGGCGTATTCCATTCATTATTGGAGCGATGGGCGCAGTAGCTGTATTATGGCTTCGCCGCACGATGGATGAGTCGGAGCAGTTTTCAAACATAAAATCACAAAAACGCGAAAGCGCAGGAACCGTTCGCGCTCTTATGAAACATCCGAAAGCAGTATTAACAGTAGTCGGCCTAACATTAGGTGGCACTGTCGCATTCTATACGTACACAACATATTTACAAAAGTTCATGGTAAACACAGTCGGCCTTCCGAAAGAAGTTGTAAGTTGGATTAACTTTGTCGCACTACTTATTTTCGTCGTACTTCAACCAATTGCGGGACTACTATCCGATAAAATTGGACGCCGCCCACTATTAATGGCATTCGGTATTCTCGGAACATTACTAACAGCGCCGATCTTCTTCTTCCTAGAAAAAACGACAGAACCAATGGTAGCATTTTTACTCATGATGGTCGGACTTATTATCGTTACTGGCTACACATCCATTAACGCAATTGTAAAAGCAGAACTCTTCCCAACTGAAATTCGTGCACTTGGCGTAGGTTTACCGTATGCACTAACAGTTGCGATATTCGGCGGAACAGCAGAATTCATCGCATTATGGCTAAAGAGTATCGGAATGGAATCACTATTCTACTTCTACGTAGCTGGATGTATCGTGATCAGCTTTATTACGTATTGGCGTATGGATGAGTCATCGAAGACTTCGCAAATTGAGGCGGAGCTTGGTGGTGGGGATAGTTTAGTTAATAATAAATCTAGTTAAAATTATGTATTCTATGTTCTTCGTTTATCTGAACTCGATTTACTTTATCTAAGAAGGCATAATTCATTAAGATATAATTTAAAAACCTCTACTTATATGTAGGGGTTTTTGTATGACGAAAAAACACGTATTATCGACAATTGCAAAAAGCCGGAGATTTTGCCAATGTAGAATCCATTGGTACTCACACCATGCGAAAAACCTTCGGCTATTGGTTCTATAAACAAATAAAAGATGTTGCTATGTTACAAGAAATTCTTAACCATAGCACACCACACATCCCCCTGAAATATATTGGAATTAATAAAGAAGAAAAAGATAATATTCTTGATACATTTCAAATTTAATTCACTTAAAATTACTATTTCAATCATCATAAAAAAGACCTTTTATTTTAAAATAAAAGGTCTTTTTTATAAACATATATGTATTAAGATTTATATTTTTTTACTGTACAAGGAATAGTTACAATGTACAAATCTATAGCATAGATTGTAACCCAGATACATTTACCTTCAGCTTCTAACTTTTTATCTAGTTGAGACAAATGCTCTGAAACTTTTCTTTTTCCCCATCTTCTAGGAAACCATTGAAAAACCTTAGGAACATTATATTTTTTATTATACCAAGTATTCAATCTCCAAAAAATGAAAAAACCAAAACAATAATTATGATACGAAAAATATCAGAATATGAAATTCCTAAAACTATATTATATTTTCTCCATTTCCACTAAAACTCAGATAATTTACTTCTTAATTCTAATTCATCCTCTGTTTCGAAACCCTTAAATAATAAATGAATTATTTGATTATGATTAAAAAACACATTATATTCTTTTGATAAATTACCATGAGGATATGGACAAGAAACATAATCGCATAATTTATTATCAGCTTGTTGTTGCTTTCTTCCATAAATCATAAGAGGTTGATTAATTTCTTCTATAAGAGCTACAGAACCAATTGGTAATAATTAGCCTCCAATTGGAAAATAAGGGACAAACAAGGACAATCTACTCAGCTACCCTAAGATTTTAATGGTTTAATATTTTGATTTTCAAGTTTGCCTTCACAAATTCCTGTTAACACTGATAATAAGAAAAACAGGCCGTAACGGGCGATCAATTTGATCATAAAGGTCATACGCTTCGCCAAGTGGAACATCCGAATCATGTGGCTGTTCACCCTGTAACAATTACTAACAGCAAGTAGAAAACGTTTGGATAAATAAAAAGCAAATAAATTATTAAAAGATTGTAACCCCTACTATAAGAAATACTATTATTACTAAAGGAAGAATGATAATCATAAAGGATATTATTATTGTTAATAATGCTTTCCATGCTGAAAATTGGTGTGCTTCTCCTAAACATTTTAAGGAAATAATGATTGTCCAAATTCCAATAACTATATCAATTATGGCAAAAATAAGAAACAAAATCGTTAAAGTTATGCTACTATCCACTTCCGGTGTCTCACTCGTAAAGTTTTCTATCCCAAACAAGAAAAATGAAGGCACCCAAACTAATATAAGAGAATAAACGTAAGGGATATAAGAATAGGCAACTGAGTAACGTGTTTTTTCAAATGTACCTTGTCCACCAAGTTTTTTTGCCACCCAATTAAATAACGCTGGTAGCAAAAAATAATAAATTAAGAAAGCAACGAAGGTACCGAATATAACCATTGAGATTATTGAAACTGGACTACTTATTGAATCCCCCACATTTTTAGAAGATGCTCGATCTAAAGTCTGTACGAATGAGCCTAGTAAAATGAGTAAAAACACATTCTTAGGTTTGGATATAAAAATTTCTTTCATTGTATCACGTGGTTTTATCCAAATGGAGAACCAAGGATTAAGTGCACGTTTAAATTGATTTTCTGGAGTTTCCATATAAAAAACATTCCCCTTTCTTAAAACATATTAAATGTAAATCCCTAATTATCCCAATTTTGTACATATAAATATT
>NZ_JAKUFY010000085.1:0-23218 GCF_022663675.1 Bacillus cereus group sp. BfR-BA-01355 | reverse complement strand
ACGATCGCTGCATTCACTAAACTATACTCGTATAAAATCGCTAAACTAAATGCTCCCATTGTGAAACCAAATAAGAGATTTGTAAATGTAGAATGTCTATTCTTCCTATACTCAAGCACAAACATAGCAGCGTGCACAATTGCACTAATAATCAATCCCCATGTTGTAAAATCAGGTATTTTAGCAATAGCTAGTATAAAGAAAACTGCATTCGCACTAAATATCGCCAAACGCGGTTCTGGTATAAAACTTCTCTCCGTAAACATATGCCAAAATAATAGTAAATGAATCAAACCATATACAATCGTTAACTGTATTTGCAAGTTCTCTACTAATATTGACATAACAGCAAAGAAGACAAAAAGAACAATGGCCGCAACAGCGTAAGAAATCATATATAAATATTTATAACGATTTTTCAATCCATACCATAATAAACTAAGTGTTAACACTGTCTCATATCCAAAGAAAATATAAGGATTAGGAGTCGTACTATTTAACAAGAATGGCACGAAGAACGCTCCTACCGCTACGAAGATAGTAAGGTATTCCGAGTTATATCTTTTCGCTAAATAAATCCCTAAAATAACCCATGTAATATTAAAGAGAAACGCGATACTTGCCGGAATAAATGCATACAAATAATGTGCCGCAAACGTCGTTAAAACAATCCCCGAAATACTTCCTCCAACCAATACTAATCCTAACGCCTGCCGCTCTCTTTTAATTTGAATATCTCCTATATAATACAAACCGATAGATAATGCGATACCAAACACAATTCGTATTGCTGGTGTTAATAAACCAGCATCTACCCCTGCTTTAAATAACCAGATCACTCCAAGCAACATAATACCGACAAATACACGCGGTAACCACGTTTGACAAAACTTAATAATATTAAATGGCTCTGGTTTAAAAGCAGATATATCTACTTGTTTTACCTCACGTTCTTGCAAAGGCTCTTTTATCTTAACTATTTCTTCTTTTGGCTTTTCCTCCATTACCGTTTCAATATATTCTTTCTTATCCTTACTAACATGTTGCTGAGCGTTTTCTACTTCTATTTCCCTTTGCTTCACCTTTAATTCAGCAAGTGCTTCTTGAATCGTTTCAATTGCCGTTTCGAGTGCTTCTATTTTCTTATCCAAATCCTTCTTCATATGCTACCCCCTTATTCGTAACTCTCATTAAACCTATATATTACCAATTACCTTTATCATACTCTTAGTCTATTCATTTTCAATAGTATTTTTCCAAAAAAAGAAAGGTGTCTTCCCAAAATAGGAAAACACCTTTTTACTCATTTATTCTTATTTAAAGCAATGCTAACGATGAAACCAAGACACATGCCTACAATAGCTGGAACAATCCATCCAACACCTTCTGTATAAAACGGAATGTATTTTAATACTGACGTCCACTGATTCATCATTACATTTTTATTTAAAATATCAATTGCACTAAATATTGCTACAATCCAAACAGTTACTGCATATACGTATGCATACTTCCCAATATACTTATGGAATAACCCTAGAATAATAAGCGTTAATGCAATTGGATAAATAAATCCAAGAATTGGTACTGATACTTTTAAAATTTGCGTTAATCCTAAATTAGCTAAGATCATACTAACAACGCTTACTATAAATGCCCACACTTTATAAGATACTTTCGGAAATGCACTCGAAAAAAATTGACTACAAGACGTAACAAGTCCAATTGAAACACATAAACATGAGATAGTAAAAATAAGACCTAATAAAACGACTCCGCCCTGTCCAAATAATGTAGTCATAACTTGTGCTAACACTTTGGCACCGTTATCAAATGTTCCTAATGAGCCACTAATTGCCCCCACATATCCAAGGATGACATAAATAATCGATAATAATAGTCCTGCCCCGATTCCAGCAATACTCATATATTTCGCTAAACCTTTATCATCTTCAATACCCTTTGCACGTAATGCATTTGCAATAACAATTCCAAAGATTAAAGCAGCTAACGCATCCATTGTTAAATATCCATCTAAAAACCCTTGAAACATAGGAGCTTGGCCATAGTTCCCTATTGGTTCTTTCATATCTCCTACTGTTGTAAACATACTCTTTATAAAAATAAGTGCAATCATACATAATAATAACGGCGTCAAGACTTTTCCAAACAACCCCATTAGTTTAGATGGTGATAAACTTAACCAGTAAACAATACTAAAGAAAATAACTGTGTAAAACAATAATACTCCACTTCCTGCTTCAGGGAATAACTGACCTGGCCCCATTTCAAAGGCTAAACTTCCCGCACGTGGTATACCAAGCCCAGGTCCAATAAATACATACACGATACATGGAAAAATAATTGCAAATGAAGAATGAACTCTACCCGCTAACGTTTGAAAACTTCCTGCTTTTGCAATAGAAATAACACCTAATATAGGAAGACCTGTTGCTGATATAATAAATCCTACTAACGAAATCCACACATGTTCTCCTGCTTCATATCCAAGAAAAGGTGGGAATATAAGATTCCCTGCTCCAAAGAACATCGAGAATAACATAAGACTAATAAGTAAAATTTCTTTTTTCTGTAACAATTTCATTTCTTTCTCCTTCTTTAATTTCATCTTTTATGAAATCAATTCCACATATAAAAAAAGTACAATAACCCGCTTCCTTACAAAGAAAACATAGTCCATAGTCTATCACAAAAGAAACACCCCTTCTATAGCTATTCCCTTTTTCCAATCTCTTCTGAAAAATCAACCTTTATTGACTTATAATAGTTAATAAGGTAAAATATTAAATGTACAAAATTATTAACTTTGTTTTTGTTTGTGTCAGGAGGAAAATAACATGGAATCAGCGATACAACTAGAAAGAGAACAACAAAGAAAAAAGAAACATCCTCCAGGTTTATACTTACTCTTCTTTACAGAAATGTGGGAAAGATTTAGTTACTATGGATTACGAGGATTATTAACATTATATTTAACGACAGCTTTAGTAAGCGGTGGTCTTGGGTTTAGTCCCGCATGGGCACTCTCTATTTACGGATTTTATACTGGAGCCTGTTATTTCACACCAATGATTGGTGGATACTTAACAGACCGTTTTCTAGGTAGACGAAAAGCAATCACAATTGGTGGTATAACAATGGCAATCGGTAACCTTACACTATTTGCCTTGCAAAACCAATTAGGCCTATACCTCGGATTAGCGCTTATTATTATCGGTAACGGATTCTTCAAACCGAACATCTCTACACTGGTTGGAGAATTATACGAAGAGAACGATCCAAAACGTGATAGTGCATTTACCATTTTCTATATGGGTATTAACGTCGGGTCATTTTTAGCTCCACTCGTTTGCGGGTTTTTATCAGAAAATTTATTCAAAACAACAGTTGATGGCGTTGTACATTACGGATTCCGTTACGGTTTCTTAGCCGCTTCAATCGGAATGATTATTGGACAAATTTTATTTACAACATTATCAAATCGCTTCCTTGGTGATATCGGTAAAAAACCAACTCGCGATTTACAAACAACAGATGGACAACCATCAGTAGGAGATACACCGTTAACAAAAAAAGAAAAACAACGTACCGCAGTTATCGTCATTTTAACATGCTTCGTTGTCTTCTTCTGGGCTGGCTTTGAACAAGCTGGTAGCTCCTTAACATTATATACAAACAAATTTGTAGACCGCTCTGTCTTCGGATGGGAAGTTCCAACATCTTGGTTCCAATCGGTCAATCCATTATTTATTATTTTACTTGCTCCAGTCATTTCTGCATTATGGGCAAAACTTGCAACTCGCAAGCGCGGTGATTTAAAAATCCCAACTAAAATGGGACTTGGTATGATCTTGCTTGGTATCGGTTATATCATTCTCGTTATCGCTACATTAAAAACAGGTAGTGATGAACATAACATTACAGAAAAAGCAAACTTACTATTTATCGTCTTTACGTATCTTTTCCATACGTTAGGTGAGCTATTCTTATCACCTGTCGGACTATCAATGGTTAGTGCGCTTGCTCCGGTAAAATTAGCATCTTTACTAATGGGTGTATGGCTAGCAAGTTCAGGTATCGCCAACATTTTAGGCGGACAACTTGCAAGCTTCACAACCTCACTTGGATACGCTGAAGTATTCACGGTTATTGGCGCTGTGGCAATTGTATTAGGTTGTGTTTTATTATTAATTTCTAAGAAATTAGTGAAATGGATGGATTAAAAAAGATGAGGAATTTCTCCTCATCTTTTTTTATGCCGTTTTACCTTTTTCTATTGCTTGTTCGTACAGCTCTTTATGTTCTTTATATTCACTTGGTACGAAACTCTTATAGAAGAATGAGAACCAGCTGTCTCCCTTTTTATACCCTTCTTCTCGAATTTCTGCTGCTTTTTTATTCAATTTAAACCCTTCAGTAAACCATTTCTTTAACAATTCATTTCTTTCATACTTAGCAGGAACTTTTAAATTATAGTTTTCAAATGCATACTTATAGCCAGCCTTTTCTACTGCCTTTTTTGTAGACTTATAGCCTTTTTCATACGCTGTTTCATATGCCTTCACGTATACTTCTTTCTCTCTATTTCCAGGATTCTTTTCAGCTAGTTCTTTCCCTGTCTTTTCTCCTAATTCAGCTTGTTCTTTTTCAATTTTTTCTGTTCTTTCTTTATTCCCTACTTTGAACCCGTCTACAAAGTTTACCTTAAACTCTGGAGCAACTTGACTATCGTCCATCGTCTCTTGTGCTAAACCTTGTTCTTTTCCTTTTTCAAAATGCGTTTTCTTCTGCTCTTCTAAAGACCATGCGGCTGCATAAGTCGCTTTAAACGCTTGTTTATATGCATCAGATTTTCCAGCTACATGCACTTCTGCATCATTTTTTCCTGCTTTAAAATCAGTTTCTCCATTCTTTTGACCTTCAAGTTGACCTTTTTCCATATCAGCTTGGCGCTGCGCTTCCTCTTGCTTACGTGCCTCTTCAGCTTTTCTTTGTTCTTCGGCTACACGTTGTCTCTCTTCTTCAGCTTTACGCTGTGCTTCTGCATTACGTTGTTTTTCAGCCTCAGCGTTGCGCTGTGCTTCTGCAGCACGTTGTTTTTCAGCCTCAGTATTGCGCTGTGCTTCTGCTTGTCTCTCAGCTTCTACAGCACTATTATTATTCTGGCTAGGAGCTGGGCTCGTTGCACCACTACTAGAAGCTGGTTTATTGTGATAATGATATTCCCCGTACTGTAATCCCCATTTCTCACAATTTGTACGACACGTATGTCCGCCATTAGCATCTGTACGCCCTGGATGCGCATAAGCTGAAATTGGAGCTACCAATAACGCTATACTCGTTGTTAAAAGAAGTTTCTTCACCTGTTGTCTCACTCTTGTTCCTCCCAAAATATAGAATTATAACTTTATTATACATAAATAGAAGAATACTTAAATACAAACCAAAACATTCTATTTTTTCTCAACATTAGTAAAAAAGAAGGTGAACTCTTTAAAGAGTTCACCTTCTTTTTTACTTCTTCGCCTTCGTTCCTACTAAATCACCAGCAACAACATAACGCTTAGAATTATCCTTTACAGATACACATGTAATAAGCGTTATCTCATCTTTCCCATGATCCTCCACAACTTCCCACTTATCAGGAGTTACTTCAGATACACCAGTAACCGCATACTCATATTCATTTTCATTGTCATACAAATAAATTTTATCGCCTTTTTTCAAAGAAGCTATATCACTAAATAAAACACCTTTTTTAGACATGTTATGTCCTGCTAGTGCGTAATTTCCTTTTCCCATAACTTGATTCTCTTTTACTGTCGCTGCACCTGTTAATAAGTTTTTTTCAGTAGAAGCTTTCAAAACAGGCAGTTCTACTGAAACACTTGGAATCGAAATACGACCAATTACTTGTTTCTTATCTAATGATGCATTCGCTACTTCCGCCAAGTCTGGTTGATTAATTTTGGAAGCATCTACAAATTCCGTCTCATGCTTTTCATAATCCATCTTTTGAACAGCCTGCACATTTTCAGTCTGTTTCTTTTCAGCCTGATACCCATCATAAAATGGCTTTCCAATTAACACGCCACCTACAACAAATAGAAGGATTGCTACTATACTATAAATTCTTTGCTTATTCATATACAATTCCTTTCCCTTACAAAATCTTACTCTATATAAAATGATAAAATAATATCGCTATATGTACAAGTATTAGCTGAAAAGAAACCTTCTTGCCGGTGCAAGAAGGTTTCTTTTTAAGCTAATTTATTTCTGTATAATGATACGTGAAATACTGTCATTTGAATAAAGAAAATAGAAAATAGAATATATAATGGGTATCCAGGAAGATATTCATTAATAATAGGCGAAAAAGTTAAAAATCCAACTGCACAAGGTAACACAAACCATAACGATACAAATGTTGTTCGACAAGCTTTATCCGTAATCGCTTTTTCACGTTCATCTTCTAGTGGAAATAATAATGGATACATCCAAAAAGATAAATTCTTATATTTTTTCTTTTGAATTCTATAAAAAATTGTAACTATAATAGCTCCAATAAATAATAAAATAAATGGTACTCCATTAACCGCTACTTCAAACGGGAATTTCTCGTTTTTAAATATGTCTGCTAACTCTGTAATAACACTATAAAATTCAACAAATGTCCAGCATGCTAGTGCAGTATAGAGTACATTTATAATATAAGAAAAACCAATTCTACTCATCCTCTTCCCCCTCCTTATTTAAAACAAACACGTCTTCCATCTTTAACTGGAATACATCACAAATCATCAATGCTAGTAACAATGAAGGAACGTAATCCCCTTTTTCAATTGCAGCAACTGTTTGTCTCGTCACACCAACCTTTTCTGCTAATACACTTTGTGAAAAATTAAAACGAGCTCTTAATTCTTTTACTCTGTTTAAAATGGTCAAATTTACCACCTCTCACCATTATTGTATGCTATCCTTAACAAAATGTAAACTCAACTTAACATTAATATTGTAAAAAATCCAACTCTACGTATTGTAAAGTTGGATTACGTTTTAGTTTAAAATTGTAACTTTAACGATTTTTCTTCCCCATTGACTAGAAGACCCTTTATCAGGCATTAACACATCAATTCTGTTACCTTTAATCGCTCCACCAGTATCTGCTGCAATTGCGACTCCATAACCTTCAACATTTACAGTTTTGCCTAATGGAATAACACTTGGATCTACAGCAATTAATTTCATTCCTGGGTTTGCAGTTAGATTATAACCTTTACCACCTGGTCCCCATGCAGAAAATACTTGTTGACCTGACGCATAACCATTTTCCGCTGGATCAGCTGTATAAGCTGTAGCTTCTACATAAATTTCTTTCCCACCAGCAGTTGGCTTAGAAGGTTGTGCAGGTTCTACCTTCGAATTATTATTAGCAACTGGTTCTGCCGGTTTACTAGCTTTTTCTTGCTTTTGCTTTTCAGCAATTTCTGCTTGTGCTTTCGCTAAAGCTTCTTGCTCAGCCTTTGCAGCCGCTTCTGCTTTTGCACGCTCTTCCGCTGCGATTCTTGCTGCTTCTTGTTCACGAGCAATTGTTTCTTGTACTGCCTTCATATTTGATTCAATTTTAGCTTTCTCTTCCGCTGCTAAATTAAGCTGACTTGCAACCTCATTATATTTAGCTTGAACTGTTTGTAAGTTATCTTGACGTTTTTTCAAGTTATCTTGCAGTTCAGCTTGCGCTTTTGCTAATTTTTGTTTGTCTACTACTAAAGATGCTTCTTTTTCGTCAATTGTTTTCTTATCTTCTTCAATTTGACGAAGATCTTGTTCTTGTAGACGTAAAATTTCTTTATCAGCTTCTAGAATAGTAGAAACTGCGTTCATACGTTGTAAGAAGTCTGCAAAGTTTTTTGACTCTACTACAACTTCTACTACTAAACTTGTATTTGAACTGTTTTGAACAGAAACCATACGTTTTCTCATAATGTCTTTACGAGCAAGGACTTTATCCTCTAAAACGACAATTTCTTCCTTTTTTTGTTCAATCTGCTTATGTGTTTCATCGATTTTACGTTGAATAGCAGCTTGATCCTCTTTATTTTTTGCAATTGTATTATTTAAATTATGTAGTTCGTTTTCGATACCTTTAATTTCTTTACTAACAGCTTGCTTCTCTTGCTCTTTCTTTTGCATTTCTGCATCGTTTTGTTGCAATTGCTGTTGCATGTTGTTAAGTTTCTCGTCGTTTGACTCTGCTTTAACAGCGACTGTACTAGAAAGACCGATAATTCCTGCTAATACTAGACAGCTGATTCGCTTAAAATAGTTCATAATCCGACTCCCTTCTTATACAGTTATACATGATTTATTTTACAGTTTGTTTACAAAACGATTAAATACAGTTTATTTTTCGTGACAAAAAAAAGAGAATTATGAATAAAATGTAATAGATTCTTAAATATTTAACAATTCCTATATTTAAAAAATACAAAAGATGCTAAAATCCAAATATAGAGAAAATATAACTTTCGAAGGCGGTTGAAATAAATACATGTTTACTCAAAAGAAATCACTCCAACATACAATTGCTCAATTAGAAGAGCGTATACAAGAATTAGAAGCAGAATTGAAACAAAAAGATATTGAAAAACAAGAGACTATTTCGACTATCCACGATCGTGTACAAAGCGTTGTACAAGAGCATCAACTTGTAAATAACCAACACAATACACTCCAAAATTTAGTTCAACAATTAAGTTCATGTTTCGAAAATGTTTCAACACGTACGACACATTCCAATGAGTTAAATAATGAAATGTTGCAAAAGGAACAAAGCTTAATTCAGTCTATTGCAGAAATTATTGACTGCTCTAATGAAGGAAAAGAATCCGTTCACCGCTTACTTATTGTAATTAATAAATTAGGTGAACAATCTCAACGCACGTCTAATAGTATGAATCATCTAAGCGAACGCTCAAAGGAAATCGAGCAAATTGTAGAAGTCATTCAAAACATTGCAGCACAAACAAATTTACTTGCCTTAAATGCGAGTATTGAAGCCGCACGTGCTGGAGAGCACGGTAAAGGATTCGCTGTCGTTGCCAATGAAGTAAGAAAACTAGCGGAAAGTACAGCAGAAAGCACAAAAAACATCGGCAACTTAACGAAAAAAATTCAAGAAGAAATTGAAAAAGCATACGATAATACAAAAGATAATTTACATTTAGTCGATGAAGGTGTAGAAATGAGCGCCGATACAAACGCTAGAATTGAAAATATTTTAGTTATGATTCAAACGTTACAAAATGGCGCTACAAATGTTATTAAGGCTATTGAAAACCAAAAGTCTTGTAATGATGACATATTACGAGAATTCGCTAATACACAACAAATGTTCCAAAAATTAAATACTACTATTATGAATCATATTCATGATGCTGAAAAAGTCGATGTTCAATTGTCTAAAAGTCTTCAAGGAACAGTAACTTCTTAATTAAAAATAAAAATCCCTTATACTGCTATAAGGGATTTTTATTTTATTTCGAATATTTATTTCTTTTCAATATTCATCCATATCTTTGTTATAATGGAAAAGTTGTTTCTTTCAACTAATAAACAAGGAGGTTATTATGGAACAATTTTACTACGTTTTAAAATATTTAATTCTCGGTCTGTTCCAAGGACTAACAGAACCAATTCCGATTTCTTCAAGTGGTCACCTCGTTTTAGCACAACATTTGCTAGGACTAAAAATAGAAGGATTTAGCTTCGAACTACTTGTTAATTCAGCTTCATTATTAGCTGTATTACTTATTTATAGAAATGATTTAATTCGTCTGACGAAGAATGGTCTCTCTTATATATTTACAAGAGCAGAAGACGCGAAATCAGATTTCTTCTTTATTATTTATCTTGTTATTGCAACCATTCCAGCAGGTGTTATTGGTGTTTTATTTAAAGATTACATCGATCAGTACTTAAAAGGTGTGAAGATGGTTGGGATTTCCCTTCTTATTACTGCTGTCGGCCTTTGGATTATTAGAAATTTACGCGGTCGTAAAAATGATGGCGACCTTTCTATGAAAGATGCAATCATCGTCGGATTAGCACAAGCTTGCGCACTGATTCCTGGAATAAGCCGATCTGGTGCCACAATCGTAGCAGCAATGTTACTTGGTATGAAGCAAGAAACAGCTCTTCGCTTCTCATTCTTACTATACATTCCTGTTAGCTTAGGTGGCTTATTGTTAAGCATTACAGACATTGCAAATGATCCAAATCTAGACACATTATTCGTACCATATGTCGTTGCATTCATCGCAACATTTATCATGACGTATATTTCACTAAAATGGTTTATGAACATTATGGCAAAAGGAAATTTAAAGTATTTCTCTTTCTATTGTATTATCGTAGGTGTACTTACTCTTATTTTCTTATAAAGTGAAACTTACAAATCGAAAGCGAGTCATTCTATTACACTAGATGACTCGCTTTTTTATACCTTTATTAAGTTAAAACCTATCATTTACTTAGAATTTTCAGAATAATATAATAATTATTAAGTTCACTATTATAGTAAAGCTATCTTTCCTACTATTATCGTAAAAGAGGTGTTTATATACTTATAGTTACTAAACTCATTCACATTAAGTACGGATATGAAAGTGAGCTACTTTGTGAGCTTAAACAATATTATCCTTCCCCTGGAACGAACGGTTTTATTAACATAGAGTTTTCACATGTTCATCGTACAAATGATAAGACAGAATATATGTTTCGTATGTTATGGAAAACACAACAAGATTACCATACATGGCTTTCTCAAAGAAAAGGCCATGAAACTTTGAAGTACAAAATACAAGGCTATATCCTTTCTTCCAAATCAAATGCTACCTATGTGCATTAACTCTTCTCTTTTTATTCCTTGCGAGGAGAAAAATGATAAAGTGAAACTTTAATCCTCACCAATCGTGCTTCCCACAAATAGCGGGATAAAGAGCCCTCTTACTTTTCATACTGTAAGAGGGCTTCTCTTATGCATACACTTTCTTTTCTTGACAATACAAACGAATAACATGTTTATTTTGTTGAAATACATCATGCGTCAGACGAATAATAATAAAGTTTCGTTTTGTTTGATCATCATGAACAAAAATCTGTTCTCCCTCCTGAAAACGCCATGCACTTTCAAAAGTCGTAATATGATCCCCACTTACAGAAAAAAGTTCATATCGCATCTCTTGTACCCTCTCTCAACTTACATAATCATAATATCCTCATATTAAATTTATTATAACTTAATTCCTATAAAATTAGTAATTATTTCTATTTCGAAAGATTTTAACTTTGTATTTAAATATTTTTAGCGCTATAATGATAAACGAATTTTTATTGAAAGGAGTTTCACTTTGACTGCATATTTATTTCCAGTAAAAACAGCATTTATTTTATTTCCTTTTTTAGCAATGTTTCTTTTAATCCCTTTTCTAATATTTAATTATCGAAAATACGGTTATTTAAATAAATGGCGCTCATTTATTTTATACTCATTATTACTTTACTTATTAAATGCCTATTTTCTTGTTATTTTGCCGTTGCCACAAACGTTTGATACTTGTAGCCTACAATCGGCTAATACACAACACATGCAACTCTCACCATTTTATTTCATACAAGAGATTAGTAGTCATACATCGGCAGTTTTAACGAAACCGGCTACTTATTTCTACTTATTAAAAGAGTCTGCTTTTTTACAAGTTGCATTTAATGTTCTATTAACTGTTCCATTCGGTATTTACTTACGTTATTATTTCCGACGTAGTTTCCTACAAACAATTTACATTTCCTTTTTCCTTTCACTATTTTTCGAGCTAACACAAGTGACTGGATTATACGGTATATACAATTGTGCATACCGATTATTTGATATCGATGATTTGTTTTTAAATACATTAGGTGGCGTAATTGGTTTTATCATTGCACCAATATTTACGTACTTCCTTCCAAAAACAAACGAGTTAGATAGTCATATTAATTTAGAAACGAAACCAGTCGGATTCATTCGTCGCCTTATCGCGATGCAAATTGATTGGATTTTCTTATCTATCGTTGTACCTGTCATTAAAAACAAAGGAAATTCTTTCTTCGTTTCTAATATGCAATCTTACACCAATATGTATGAACTCATTTTCATTACGTGTTCAATCCTTATTTACTTTATTATTATTCCATACTTTACGAATGGAAAAACAATTGGGAAAGCATTGCTTCGCATTCACCTGAAAGGAAAATCAGATCGTATTACATTAAAAGAACTATTTATTCGATACGGTATATTTTATTTTGCGTTAGGCGGAATCAATTATATTCTTTCTAGTAGTTCTATGTTAAATCATACAGAACCTTTAGTATTACTCGTTACATTGTTATTCCTATTCATCATTAACGGCCTGTTTATTATTCATGTTTTACTGCATGTATTTAGCCGGGATAAACTACTATTTTATGAGCATATTAGTCATACAAGAAATGCAATTACACTAAAAAAAGCTGACAAATAATTATTTGTCAGCTTTTTCATATACATAATGTGAAACTTTAATCAACCCTCCCAAAACGAGCGGTTATCTCCCACCGAATTTTGAGATGGGAGTATTACTGCCTGTTAATGCGGGATAAATAACTTTTCTGCATAAGGATTAAAAAACATTCCAAGTTCATCTAGAGACTTCCTCGCCTGTAAAAACGCATGAAACTCTGGATATATATCTTGTAATTGCTCATACGATAATGTATGCATTTTCCCCCAATGCGGACGCCCTTCATACTTCATAAAAATTTTTTCCACTTCGCCAAAGTAAGCAGCATATTTCATACCTTTATACATATGAACAGCGATATACGCTGAATCTCTTCCATAGGCTGGACTAAGCCATATATCATCACCTTTCACATAGCGGCATTCGATCGGGAAGTGCACCTTATACTTTTTCTTTTCAATAAGATTTGAGATTTCTTCTACCACAGTCCTCATATACTTTGAAGGAATGCTATACTCCATTTCATAAAATGGTACCGTACGTGATGTAGCAAATACTTCATAGCTCGGGCCAATTATTTTTGTGTTTGGTACAGCCTTAGCTGATAATCGACTCACTCCTTTACTTATAGAAGGAAACCATTTACACCCTTTAGATAGTAAAGAGAACATCCTATTTTCAAGTAACTCCACCTTTAGTTTATGCCATTTCAAATCACTGCCTGTATTCGTTGTTTCGTTCGTAAGTTTTACTTGTACTTCATCAGAATAAGGAAAAACGAAAAATTCAAAGTGACGATGCTTCTTATACTCTTCTAGTTTGTTCATTACAGTAGATAATGACTGTTTTTCACTTTCATAAACGAGTGAATACGCTGGAATAACCTTCAATTTTATCTTTACAATGATACCTAACATTCCAAGTGACAACTGAAACGCTCTCCAATATTCTACGTTCTCAACTTCCGAACAAACTATACTCTCACCATTAGATAAAACTGCCGTAATCTCTATAACTTGTGTTGATAAGCTCCCAAAGGTAATACCCGTTCCATGAGTCCCCGTACTAATCGCTCCTGCAATAGATTGCGAATCAATATCCCCTAAATTTTCTTGCGCATAACCTTTTTCCTCAAGTAACTTCCCTAAATCATATAACTTTGTTCCTGCCCACACTTCAGCGACCATCTTCTCTTCATCAATATTCACAATGCCCTTCAATTCATCTAAAGAAACTAAAACTTCTTCCGTTTGCACAAGGGGTGTAAACGAGTGTCCTGAACCAACAACACGAATTTTCTGCCCCTTTTTTCGTGCAACCCCCACTACTTCTACTACATCTTGTATACTTTCTGGATACATCGTATAATGCGGCGTCCCTTCTACATTCCCTGTCCAATTCCTCCACCTTTGTCCCTTTATAGAAAGCATTGGCCATCCCCCCGATATGTTGAATACTCCCCAACAATCTCTCCTTGTTTAACACGATACAAAAAAGGAAAGCGTTCACATAATTCACCAGCCTTACTATGACGAAACAAAATGGACTCTCCTATGTCCACTCTTTCCTCGCCGTTATAAAATATTGGCGTTTGTACCTCGCCAGCACCTTCTAAAGCTAATAGTTTTGCACCCTTTGGTCTCCAAACTTCAGGCTCTTTATCTTTTCCAACTGCTCCTGAAGCAATATATCCACCACCTAGGCAAGTGTAAATAAACGGGACTGGTTTACGCACAACTGGTAAGGCAAATCCGACCGCTGGATGAAATTTCACCTCTTTATAATAATCAAACAGCTTCGGAGAATAAAAAGCAGAACCTATTGTAATCTCTGAAACTGAATTATCTTTCTCAGTTGTTTTTATGCTTCCTGTTCCGCCTCCATTTACAAACCTTAGCTCAATACCAAGTTTTTGTATTGCTTTTACAATATATTCTCTTCTTTCTTTAACTTCTAGCACTGATTTCTGCTTTAAATACGAAATCACTTTACTTTTCAGCCATTGATTCGGTATATGGTCTCCCACCCCAGCAATTTGAGCTTCATAACCCATCACACCATCTAACATTAAATATGATGACCTTCTCACCTTTTCTACTACTTTCAACGCATCCTGCACATTTTTTACTGGGGATCTTTGTACACCAAAATGAAATTGAAAGAAACGACTACTCATATCAATATCCAAACAAACACGAAAACATCCTTTAGATTTCTCAGCAATTTTTTCTAAATACACAATATGCTCTTCACAATCCACCATACAAGTTATAATGAAACCTTTCTTTGTTAGCAAACTAATTTCATACAAAGCTCTTTCATCATAAGCAGGATATCCAAGCAATAAATCATTAAATCCTTGTTCTATTAAAAATAAAGTCTCTCTAGGTGAAAAGCACATAATACCTTGAAATCGATCATTTGCAGCTAAAATCTTTTGCATAATCGGAACAGAACGTAACGATTTACTCGCTATACGAATCTTCTTATTTCCACTTAACTCTATAATTGATTGAATATTTCTATCTAAAGCCACTTCATCCAAAAATGCACACGGTAATGGAACTTCTTTAAAAATTCCTCGATCCACATTTTTCTCTCCTCTTCTCAATATGTCTTATACATATTGGAAAGAAAGTGTGATTTTCCTGTTTGCAAATAAAAAAAGTTTCTTCTTTACGAAGAAACTTTTTGAAACTACTTCATAGAAATAGTCGCCTCTACTGGATAATGATCAGAGTAATCATTATACGTATATTTTTGGAACCATGATGTAACAGTCCATTGTGGAGATTTCGGCTGTAACACCTTATTCTCTATATACGATGGGTTCGCATGGTCTTTGCTTGCAATAATATAATCTAAATACTCGGCAGGACTATCAGGGAAATTATATTTTGCAATACTGTTTGTCGTTGCATCCCAAGTCGCTGTATGTCCAGTATAAGATGGTACAGAAGCGTTCAATGTTTTAAACATAGATGTATACTCTGAATCATTCTTGTTCTCTGCATTTATTTTATTTACGTTCATATCACCACCAATTAACACATACTCATTATTTGGTATATTTTTATTTTTAATAAAATCTTGAATTTCTTTTAATTGGTTCGTACGTACAGATGCAGGTGAAGTTTTTCCGCACATACTATCTTCAGCCTGCAAATGCGTCCCAATTACGTGAATGAAACGATCATTTTTCTTAATTTTCGTATATACAAATCCTTTATTCGATAAATTATCTGGCCCGCATCCTTTTGCAAATACATATTGAATCTTTTCAGCGATTGGCCATTTGCTGACAATCGCAACGCCACCATCTTCAGGAGTTGAAGATGAATAGTTCCCTAACGTTTTATCCCATTCGCTTCCACTACTACGACCTAATACTGCTGTTTGATTTGGATATTCTTTCTTCAAATTACCTAATAAACGATCTGATGCGCTATTATCAAACACTTCATTTAATATAACAACATCTTGATTCTTTATATAATCTGCCGCCCCAATTAAATCAGCACGCTCAGTTTGTCCCCAGTTTGGATATAAGTTTGTTGATAGCATATATACATTATGCGTCATCACTTTTAATGTATCATTTTGATTTGTAGATGCTTCTGCTTGAGCTGACGTTCCGCTATATAAAGCTCCTAAACCAACACCTAAGCTAAGTACACCTTTTAGCAATTTACCTTTCACGTTTCATACCTCCATGTATTGTATAGTGATAAAAAGGCCAAATACTCTATTCTGAGATTTGACCTTCTTCAAATACTTAACGATTTCCGTACGTATCAAACCAAAGCTGAATATATCCAGCAGTAACACGTTGTGCATCCATTAAACGCTTACCTGTCATTGGTGTAACTTCAGCGCGCCATTTATCTGCATATTCTTGTGATACAGCTGCTCTTACGAACCAATCTTTCGTATTATCATTTACAATGCCAGCATAATCTTGCTTCGCAACTACTGCCGCTCCATGAATCCAATCTTCTGGATTCGTACCTTTCCAGTTCCAATACCCATTTCCATCCGTTACTTTATAATTATCTTTTATCGTATCTACAAAGTTTTCATATTTAGAATGGAATCCTTGTGGATACGAAAGATTCGTAAAGTTTGCCGCATGCATCGGTTGGTTTACATCACCTAAATAATGAAGAGATAATCCTAAATAGAAGAATGCTTGTTTCATATCTTTATTTTTGTAAGACTCACCAGCTAATTTAAAATATTTAGCTCCAGTTTCCTTTGCCTGCTTTGCATACGGAATATAAGTTTTCCCATTGTCAGGGTCATAGAAATGTGAAGCAAATGTGCTATTATCATAATAAGGATTTTCATAGTCAGCAGCATAAATACCGTTCTCTAACTCAGTACGCCATTCATTTAATAGTGCAACTCGATCTTGTTTTACAAGTGTTGTATTACGAGACATAATATCAATTGCACGATTTACAATCCATAAATGAGAATTCACGCCTTCTTTATGTTTATCTTCAGCAGACCAGCGCGGAATAACTCCAAATCTCTGTCCCCCATCATTTTCATGAGCAAATGCAACACTTTGTAATGGAGCAACTAATGTAATAGCTGCCGCTAAAGCAAGTACTTTCTTTTTCATATAAAATCCTCCATTTTATAATTGAATTATTGTAAACATTTTGTTAGGATCCTATGATGTCATCCGGTTAACCTATGACTAGAATATCCCACCTTTCATGAAAATTCTATCACTAAATCAAAATATGCAAATGTTCATATCATTATAACTTTATACACAGTGAATATAATGAATGAATACACTTTCATTTTAATAAACTATTATTAAGGCTTGTCTAAACTAATGTAAAAAAAGAGTAAAGCATCTGAATGCTTTACTCTTTTTTTCTATTTGATAATATCGTTGGTAATTGTACATTAGTTGCCAGCTTACGAATAAATCCAAACACTAATCCCATTCCAATAAATATATATAATATCGTGAAAATCTTTCCAAAATCTGTCTGAGGACTAAAATCTTTATCTCCTACAGTTGTCAATGTCACAACACTAAAATATAACGCATCTAAAGGACGTAACCCTTCAACCGTACTATAAAAAATTGTACCCGATATTAAAGTCAAAATTGTTAATACGAATAATACTTGAAATTCTTTATCTTTCCACGCTCGTAAACAGGCTCTTAACATTCGCTTTAAAGTTAACAAAAATGAAAGCATTAGATTCTCCCTTCCAAACAAAAATACATTTAGTCAAAGGAAAGTCTATCACCTTTCAGTATAGAAAAAAAGTAGCCCTCTTCTATTTCTAGAAAAGGGCTACTCTTTTCGATTCTATCTTATTTAGGTGAAACAAGAATTTTCACTTGTGTTTTATCTTTTACAAGTGCTTCAAATCCTTCTTCAATAACTTGATCCACTGTAATTTTTTTCGTAATTAATTTCTCTGCTTGAATTTGACCAGAGCTAATTAATTTAATAACAGCTGGGAAGATGTGACGGTATCCTAAAATACCAATAACTTCTTTTTCTTTTAATACTAAATTATTCGGAGTAATTGTTGCGTCTTTTTCCCATACACTAACAATTACAGTTTGTCCTTCGAAGCTTGTACTTTCAATCGCTTGGCGTAATACAACTTCAACACCTGTTACTTCAAAGCTAACATTTACACCTAAACCATTTGTTAAGTTACGAATTTCAGCTAGCACATCTTGAGTTGCTGGATTTAATACATAATCTGCACCTGCTAATTTCGCTAACTCTTGACGTTCTTTAGAAAGTTCAACTGCAATAATAGGAGTTGCTCCTGCTGCTTTAGCTGCTTGGATAACAAGAAGTCCAATTGGACCGCAACCAAATACTGCTACAGCTTCCCCTTCTTTTAATTTACTTTGACGTACTGCATGAACTGCTACTGCTGCTGGTTCTACAAGCGCACCTTGTTCATACGTCATTTCATCTGGAATGTGATGAACCATATCTTCTGGTACTACTGTATATTCAGAGAAACCGCCGCCTTCTCCGCCAAGACCGTGGAAAACAAGTTGTTCACAAACATTGTAATGTCCATGTTTACAAGCTTCACATTTACCACAAGAATAAATTGGTTCTACAACAACACGGTCTCCCACTTTATGAGATGTAACTCCTTCACCAATCTCTATTACCTCACCACTAAACTCATGACCTAAAATAACAGGTGCTTTCACATGTGTTAATGGATGTTCTTCTGTTGGAATAAAAATAGGCCCTGCTAAATATTCATGCAAGTCTGTCCCACAAATACCACACCATTTAACTTTGATTTTCACTGTTCCTGGTTTTACTGTTGGTTCTGGTACTTCTTCTACTCGTACATCACGTTGATTATGCCAAAGTAGTGCTTTCATTTTATACATCCCTCTCTATGTATATACTTAACCTGGTGAAGTTTACAAATCTATTATAATACTTCTATCCATATATTTCAAAAAAACAATCACATCCCTACTAATTTTTTACAAATAACGTTCAATATTTTGTCACTTTGTACTTTTTTCCACATCTGTTAATTCAATTTCATTGCAGGTGAAATTAGCATTGTGCCATAATAGCATTGGAGAGGTGAATATCGCTTGAAATATTTTATTTACTTTATCGTTATCGTGGCATTTTTAGATACATTTTCACAATTACCTATTATGAGTACTTTCGCTCAAAGCCTTGGAGGAACTCCTCTTATTATCGGGCTAGTTGTCGGTATGTACTCATTCGCTAATATGATTGGTAATATTATTGCTGGAGCCGCTGTCGATAAATTTGGTGCAAAAAAAATCCTTTATATAAGCATGGGAATTACGAGTTTCATAGTCTTGTTATACACCGTTGTTCAAAGTGGTGAACAACTATTAGTTGTGCGCTTTATGCATGGATTTAGTGATGGCTTTTTAATTCCTGCTGCCTTTACATTTTTATCAAAACAAACAAATGCAAAAAGACAAGGAAAAGCAATGGCTCTATCTGGTGCTGCTGTTGGAACAGCGGCAATCGTAGGACCTGCTTTCAGCGGTATTATGAAAGCAACAGCTGGCGTAGAATGGGTCTTCATTACTATTTCTATTTTAATGGCTCTTGGTACAATCGTATCTCTATTCTTCTTACCAAATAACGTATCAAGAAAAGATACATCAAGAACGCAAATGATGAACAAAGAAGATATGATTGAACTGTTAAAATCAGAACCGTTATTACAAGCATATATTGGTGCTTTCACATTAATGTTTTCACAAGGAATTGTCACTTATATGTTACCAGTAAAAGTTGAGGCATTAGCGCTTAAAGCATCTACAACAGGCATGATGTTAAGTGTATTTGGTATTACTGCTATCCTCTTCTTCTTGCTTCCAACAAATCGTATTTACGATCGATTTAATCGTTCGAAACTAATGCTAATCGGAATTGCAGTTATGGCATTCGCATTATCTTTACTCGGATTATTTGCTACAAAAGGTATGCTCTTTATTGTAATGATGATTTATGGAATTGGATTCGCAATCCTCTTTCCGTCTATTAACGCTTTACTCGTTGAAAATACTACAGACGATAATCGCGGAAAGGCATTCGGATTATTTTATGCCTTCTTCTCATTAGGAGTTGTTGCTGGCTCCTTTACAGTCGGCGCAATCGGAGCATCACCTAGCATCAGCTTCATTATCGGGACAGCATTTTTATTAACATTTGCTGGGATGATTTATGTAAGAAGCAAAGTAAAAAAGACAATGATGGGATAATCCATCGTTGTCTTTTTTAAAATGCATATTGATATAATCCGTAATATAATGGAAGCGTTGGAATAATGCCAATTAATTTAAATATAAAAGGTAATGGCTCATCTCGCTCTTCATATAAACGAAAAACAAAAACTGCAGTTAAAGTCCAAATGACGCTAAACAAGAAGATACATTTCCAAACAATCGAGGTTAATATTTGTATATCAAATACAAAACCAAAGAGCCCTATCCACGTAATAATAGATACTACAAAGTCAAACTTTTGAATTGGTGTTTGAAACATACCCCTTACTAACGAAATAATAGCTAACATTGCTACAATAACTAAATATATTTTCCAAAGCATAATGATAATCTCCTATTCAATTCAACTTTTAACTTTCAGCAAACCATATTTAATAAACAATATAGCATTATATTTTTCATAGAAATAATACAATGGATAACAAAATAAAAAGAAAATAAGTACAGTTGGTACATTGTCTACAATAGAAAAATATTTTACTAGTAATTCCTTAATACTCTCTCCAATAATAATAAACAATGGAATTATACAAATCATCGCTAATATTAAACATGACGTTACCCTTATTTCTTTCAACTTCACCTTACAATGTGGACACCTTAATGAAAAAGGATGTGGGAGATCAATAATATGTTGTACAGTAATATCCCCTTCACACTGTGGACATTCAATAACTTCTTTCATTTATCGCTTACTCCTTTCTATCTATAAAAAGAGCCATATTGAATAGAACTCTTTTTTGCCCAATATATTACTTTTGTGTATAACCAAATAACAATGTAAATAAATTGAGCCGTAAAGGCAATAATACATTACTTCTTTTAAAAAGAAAGTTTATAAATAACGACGATACTTCGACAATTTCCTCGGAAATATTTCCTTTCTCCACATAATTTGATACACTACACATGAATAAACATTTGTATTACATAAACTAAAATAATAACTTACTGTACAAATTAAAAAGCACACTCTTCATATGAAGAATGTGCTTTTATGTTATTAACGTTTAATCCAAACAGCGCCTGCCGATTTATCTTCTGCCTGTCCAACAACTTGGAATTTAAGTCCAAGGTTTGGAACTTTTCTTCCTGAATCTACAATTTGCTTGTTACTATATACTTTTGAATCATCAAAAGTTGTAACACCTTGTAATCCAGAATAGTTAAACTGGCCACGTGTTAATGAATTTACACTCCATGCTGGTGTTTTATCAAATGAAAATGCAGCGTCTGCAATTTGCATGCCCGTATTACCGTACGCTGGTTTCCCGTTCAGATTACCAACAAGTGCTTCTGGATGAGAATCTACAACCCCAAGGAATCCTTCACCTGGATGCACCCCAACCCAGTTATCTTTAAAGCTATCATCTGCATACCAAACGACAAGACCTGTATTATACACTGGACCTTTTCCTGCTTTTAATCCATTATCTGATCCCGCATAGTTTCTCCATTCTAAGTAGTAATAATGAGCTTTCTTCTCTGTCCCATCAGAAACAACAAAACCATTTAAATTCATTTTAGACTGTCCTTCTGCATCATCAGAAAATACAACTTGTCCATCAACAGTTACATTTACATCGTCCATCGCAAAACCTTTATATGTTACAGCCGGATCTGTAATATAGTCGAATTGTAGTTTCACTTTTTTGCCTTTAAATTGACTTAAATCATATGATTTATCAATCCATTTCCCATCTGTTGTATCTTTATCTCCTTGGACTACTTTTTCTCCAAGTCTATCAATTAATGTTTTCGTTCCATCTTCTGTTACTGCATGTACTTCGACGAAATCGCACTCTGCTTCTAACTCATAATTTGCTTTATAATCGAATTTTGTATTTGTTCCTTTTGTTAAGTCAAAGAATGGTGTCTCTAACGTTGTATGCATATCATCGCCTCTTGTACTATAATATGCATGCTTTCCAAACGCCGGTTTAATCGTTTCAACACTTTTACCTGGTAAGTTAACACGTACAACGCCTGGACGATTTGATTTCGTAACACTTTGATCAATATATGTAGGAACTCCCACACCACTCTTAATTTTATCGTAATCTACTTCTAATATTTTTGCCCAGTTGCCACCCATATTCTTTTGTAAGAAGTCTTTATTTTGTGGTGAAAAACTTGTCGGCTCCGTTCCTGCGATTTTTCCTGTCCAACTACCTCCACTCATTAATGACCAAGCTTCGACAGGTGAACCATTTCCAGTATATTTCGTGTCATATTCATCTGGTAATCCAAGATCATGTCCAAATTCATGCGCAAACACACCTACAGCTCCATCTTCTGGTTCAATTGTGTAATCATGTGCTGCTACTTTTCCACCAAAGTAATCTACCTTTGATTTTGTACCTTCAATCGCTACTGGATCTACTGCTAATTTTGAACGATGTGACCAGATCGCATCATCACCTAATTTACCGCCACCAGCTTCTTGACCAACACCAGCATGGATTACCATTAAATGATCAATTACACCGTCAGGTTCGTTTTGATTCCCATCCCCGTTTGTATCATATCTATCAAACTGATCAAACTGAGATAAATCTAGTCCTTTCTCAGCAGCTGCATGCAAAGCTTCTTTCACTAAATCACGTGCACCTTTCGGACCTTTATTATCGTGACCACTGCTACCATCAGCTCCATAATCAGATGCTTTTCCTGGAACTGTTAGCCACTCCGTTACATATCCGTCTGTCGTATAACTACCACCAGACTGCTCTTCATAGTATTGTTTAAATGTTTTTACTTTTGAACCATCAAATAATGTATAAGGCTCCTTACCAAACAACATCTTTTGATAATGTTCTCTACTGAAGTCTTTCGAATACATATAACCTGG
>NZ_JAKUFY010000084.1:0-23664 GCF_022663675.1 Bacillus cereus group sp. BfR-BA-01355 | reverse complement strand
GATAGATATATTTGAAAAATCGTTGATATAATTTCAATTACCGATATATATGGTTCACCGAAAACAAACAAGGATGTCACTTTTTTAACTAAGTGACATCCTTGTTTTTAATTCTCTGCAGAATAAATAATATCTAAATTCCCGTTTTGATCGGTTTTGAAAATCGGGGCAATTTGATCTTCTTGCTCTTCGACTGAAACAAGTTTTCGAGCACGATCCATAATTCTAACAAGCATCGCGTAATCTTCTTCGATTGCTTGTTGTTTTTTTGTGAGTACCGCTAATTTTGCTTCAAGTTCATTATTCGTTTTTTGTAGGGAAGTGAGCTGATTTTGTAATACATCATTTTCAGTTTGCAACTTTGCGATTGAAGGGTTATTATGTTCCATGTTTTGCAAAAATGAGATGACATTTTGCATTGTAAGTTCCTGTTTACTTGGCGTAATATCTTCTGAAAACTCAGCATCGATTACGAGTTGTTTCGTTTTCGTGAACTGATCTTTTTCTATTTTAGCTTCAGAACGTTTTAATTCTTTACGTTGTTTTTTTGCAATCTGCACTGCATCTTCGTAATTCGCTCGTACTTCAGCATTCCATCTAAAGCCACAAGCTGCTGAAGTGCGGTTCAACGCATCGCCGACTTCATCAAATGCTTTTATTTGTGTACTTCCGCTGCGAATATGTCGTAAAACAGTTTCTGCTAAAAGGAGATCATCTTCTTTTGTCCATGCATCTTGACGTGTTTTCATAAGCGAAGCCTCCATAATGGTGACGTTTTCGTTTATGTTACCCTTTATTTTTCGTTTTATTCGAAGTTTGTAATCTTTCATAAACAGTAGAAAGTGCTTGCTCAAATTTCCCTGTCGTTTTCGGTTTATAATATTGCTTGTTTTTTATTTTATCAGGTAAGTATTGTTGCCTTACCCAGCCGTTTGGATGGTCGTGTGGATATAAATATCCAATGCCTCTTCCAAGTGATTCTGCGCCTTTGTAATGACTATCTTTTAAATGGCTTGGAATATCACCTGTTTGATCGTTACGTAAATCATGTAGTGCTGCATCGAGTGCTTTATAAGCTGAATTTGATTTTGGTGATAAGCATAGCTCGATAACGGCATTTGCAAGTGGGATGCGTGCTTCTGGGAATCCGACTCGTTCAGCTGATTCAATTGCAGCTAGTGTACGCGGTCCAGCTTGTGGGCTAGCAAGTCCAATATCTTCATAAGCCATAATAAGAAGGCGTCTGCCAATACTTTGTAAATCACCTGCTTCAATAAGGCGTGCTAAATAATGGAGCGCTGCATTTACATCACTTCCGCGCACTGATTTTTGAAATGCTGATAATACGTCATAATGAGCATCGCCGCCTTTGTCGTGAACGAAGCTCTTCTTTTGTAAGCATTCTTCTGCAATCTCGAGTGTGATTTCAGCCGCTTGATCGTCTGTAGTAAAGCTGGATAATACAGCAAGCTCAAGTGCGTTATAAGCGGAACGCATATCACCACCAGAGGCGTTTGCAAAGTGATGTAGTGCTTCATCTGTTATCGTTACAGCATATTCTCCAAGGCCTTTTTCTTTATCTTCTAAAGCTCTTTTTAACCCAATTAAAATATCATCTTCTGTTAGTGCGTGTAATTCGAAAATTTGACATCTGCTTCGAATAGCGGAGTTTATTGCATGGAATGGATTACTTGTCGTTGCACCAATTAAAGTAAGAAGTCCGCTTTCTAAATGAGGTAATAGAAAGTCTTGCTTTGCTTTATCTAGACGGTGAACTTCATCTAAAATTAAAACGAGGTGTCGATGCATCTTCGCTTCTTGTACGACAACTTCCATATCTTTTTTATTGTGAGTAACAGCGTTTAATAGACGAAACGGGGTACCGGTACTTCCTGCAATTGCACTGGCAATGGATGTTTTTCCTGTACCTGGAGGACCGTATAAAATCATAGATTGAAAATGATTTGCTTGGACCATTCGCCATAAAATCTTTCCTTCACCAACTAAATGCTGTTGCCCAATAATTTCTTGAATATTTGTAGGGCGCATTCGATGTGCGAGTGGTTGTTTCATTTAGACCGTCTCCCTTAACATATAATCTCGTTCTATCGTATCATTTTTTTCTATGGAATTTGAAATAGTATGCTGTTTTATGGGAAAAATGAAGATGAATATTTTCATTTTTCTTTCAATTGTAATAATTCCCGAGTTTTTCAATGTGATTTTATGTTATCATTTTGATACACAAGTTGAAATTTCTTATAATACTATATTATGCTATAATTTCATAGGATTTTAAATTGTGTTCTTTTTATAAATAAGATATAACCAATAGAAGTGAAAATTTGAAAAGAGGTGCAAAATAGATGAAGATTTCAACAAAGGGCCGCTATGGCTTAACAATTATGATCGATCTTGCAAAAAAGTTTGGTGAAGGTCCGATTTCATTAAAATCAATTGCGCAGGCGCATGACTTATCGGAGCATTACTTAGAGCAATTAATTTCACCACTTCGTAACGCTCGTCTTGTGAAGAGTACGCGAGGTGCATATGGCGGATATGTATTATCTGATCAACCAGCTAACATTACAGCTGGGGATGTGATCCGTGTATTAGAGGGACCGATTAGTGTTGTAGAAATGATAGAAGAAGAAGAGCCAGCACAGCGCCAGTTATGGATGCGTGTTCGTGATGCGGTGCAAGAAGTGTTAGATAGTACAACGTTAGAAGATTTAGTACGTTATGAGGAAGAAAATCACGGGGGCTATATGTTTTACATTTAATTCCTTGTGAAACGATTTGGAAAGAAGGAGATTTAATGGAACGCATTTACTTAGATCATGCTGCGACATCTCCGACTCACCCAGAAGTGGTCGAAAAGATGATTCCATATATGACAGAAATATTCGGGAACCCGTCTAGTATTCACTTTTATGGACGTCAAACTCGTCACACAGTAGATGAGGCGAGACGAGTGTGTGCACGCAGTATTCATGCGAATCCGAATGAAATTATATTTACGAGCGGTGGTACAGAAGCTGATAATTTAGCGCTTATAGGTGTAGCACGTGCGAACCGTCATAAAGGTAATCACATTATAACGACGCAAATTGAACATCATGCGATTTTGCATACGTGCGAATTGTTAGAGCGTGAAGGGTTTGAAGTGACATATTTACCTGTCGATGAAACAGGGCGCATTCAAGTTTCTGACATACAAAAGGCATTAACCGAAGAGACGATTCTTGTATCTGTTATGTTTGGGAATAATGAAGTAGGGACAATGCAACCAATTGTAGAAATAGGAAAGCTACTAAAGGAGCATCAAGCTTATTTCCATACAGATGCGGTACAAGCTTATGGTTTGGTAGAAATTGATGTGAAAGAGTTTGGTATTGATTTATTATCCATTTCAGCCCATAAAATTAACGGACCAAAAGGTGTAGGGTTCTTATACGCTGGTGCAAATGTGAAATTTGAGCCGTTATTAATAGGCGGAGAGCAAGAAAGAAAACGCCGTGCTGGTACGGAAAATGTGCCTAGTATTGCTGGGCTTCAGCATGCAATTCTTATTGCTGAAAAAACTCGTGAGCAAAAAAATGCCCAATATGAAGAGTTTAAAGATATAATGGTATCTGTCTTCAAAAATGAAGGCATTACTTTTGAGGTAAACGGAAACTTAGAACATCGCTTACCGCATGTGCTTAATGTAAGTTTTACAGGAATGAACATTGAACCGTTTCTTGTGAACTTAGACCTAGCTGGCATTGCAGTATCAAGTGGTTCTGCTTGTACAGCTGGTTCGATTGATCCATCACATGTATTAGTAGCGATGTTTGGAAAAGACTCCGATCAAATACGTTCATCCGTACGCTTTAGTTTTGGACTTGGAAATACGAAAGAGCAAATTGAAAAAGCGGCGTACGAAACAGTGAAAATCGTGAAGCGATTAACACAAAATTAGCATGGGAGGTGACATGATGAACAAACTACCTCACGAAACACGCGTTGTCATCGGAATGTCTGGTGGCGTCGATTCATCTGTAGCAGCACTTTTATTAAAAGAGCAAGGTTATGATGTAATCGGAATTTTTATGAAAAACTGGGATGATACAGATGAGAATGGTGTCTGCACAGCAACTGAAGATTACAATGATGTAATTGAAGTGTGTAACCAAATCGGTATTCCGTATTATGCAGTAAACTTTGAAAAACAATACTGGGATAAAGTATTTACGTACTTCTTAGATGAGTACCGAGCTGGTCGTACACCAAATCCAGATGTAATGTGTAATAAAGAAATTAAATTTAAAGCATTTTTAGAGCATGCAATTGCGCTTGGTGCTGATTATGTAGCAACAGGCCATTATGCACGCGTTGCTTATATGGACGGCGAATATAAAATGCTTCGCGGCGTTGATGACAATAAAGATCAAACATACTTCTTAAATCAATTAAGCCAAGAGCAATTATCAAAAACAATGTTCCCGTTAGGTGAATTAAAGAAACCGCAAATTCGTGAAATGGCGAAAGAAGCTGGCTTAGCGACAGCGGCGAAAAAAGATAGTACAGGTATTTGCTTCATTGGTGAGCGTAACTTTAAAGATTTCTTAAGTAACTACTTACCAGCGCAACCAGGTGTAATGCAAACATTATCTGGTGAAGTGAAAGGAAAGCATGACGGTTTAATGTACTATACAATTGGACAACGTCATGGACTTGGAATTGGTGGTAACGGTGATCCGTGGTTTGCTGTTGGGAAAAACTTGAAAGAAAACATTTTATATGTTGATCAAGGATTCCATAACGAACTTCTATATGGTGATGAAGTTATTGCTACGAATGTAGGATGGGTAAGTAACAAAGTAAAAGAAACAGAATTTAAGTGCACGGCGAAATTCCGTTATCGTCAAGAAGACAATAAAGTAACGGTTCAAATCGTTGATGAAAATACAGTTCGTATTCTTTGTGATGAGCCAATTCGTGCAATTACACCAGGACAAGCAGTTGTGTTCTATGATGGAGATGAGTGCTTAGGCGGTGCTACAATTGATGAAGTATACCGTAGTGGTAAGAAATTGGATTATTTAGGATAAATGAGAAGCCTCTGCCGATTAGCGGTTAGAGGTTTCTTTTACATAAAGCGAATTTTCGTTCGCTTGGAAAATACATTCTTTGTTATAATTTGTTGTAGAGGTGAAGGACATGTCAAACAAACTTGAAACAGGTATTCAATATATGCAAGAAGGAAATTGGGAAGAAGCAGCTAAAAATTTTACAGAAGCAATCGAAGAAAATCCAAAAGATGCGCTTGGATACATTAATTTTGCAAATTTATTAGACGTATTAGGTGATAGCGAACGAGCGATTTTATTTTATAAACGTGCACTAGAGTTAGATGATAAATCTGCAGCTGCCTATTATGGTTTAGGAAATGTATATTATGGCCAAGAGCAATTTACTGAGGCGAAAGCTGTATTTGAACAAGCAATGCAAGCTGGATTACAATCAGCTGATGTAACATTTATGTTAGGTATCACACATGTACAGCTTGGAAATGATCGTCTTGCACTACCATTCTTACAAAGAGCAACAGAATTAGATGAAAACGATGTGGAAGCTGTATTCCAGTGCGGACTTTGCTTCGCTCGACTAGAACACATTCAAGAGGCGAAACCTTATTTTGAAAAGGTATTAGAAATGGATGAAGAGCATGCAGATGCGTATTACAATTTAGGTGTTGCGTACGTATTTGAGGAAAATAATGAGAAGGCTCTCGCTTTATTTAAGAAAGCAACTGAAATTCAGCCAGATCACTTTTTAGCGGGTAATGGCGTTCGTTTATTAGAGCAAGAAGCTGAATAAGATAAAAATATAGTTTAATGGGTAGTTATCCCTCATCTAAAGAGGTGGGGGATGTACTGCTCATTAAAGTGAAAATATCGGAAAGGAGAGGAAAGATGGGAAATCAACATGCAATGGATTTGTTTGAGGAAGAGAAAAAGTTTATAAAAGCGCAAGTTCTTCATACCATTTTCCACAACGAAGAAAACCTCTATTCCGTTGTCAGTATGAAAGTCATTGAAACGAATGAAACATATGACGAAAAGAAAGTAATGATAAACGGTCATTTTCCCCGCATGCATGAAGATGAAGTGTTTACATTGACAGGTCACTTTAAGGACCATCCAAAGTATGGAAAACAATATATGGTTGAAACATTTAAAAAAGAATTGCCGCAAACAAAAGCAGGTATGGTGCAATATTTAGCGAGTGATTTATTTAAAGGGATAGGAAAGCGTACAGCGGAAAAAATTGTGGATCATCTCGGGGAACATGCTATTTCTAAAATTATGGATGACCCTGAGGCGTTAAATGGTGTTGTTAACAAACAAAAGGCTCAGGAAATATATGAGACAATTGTTGAACATCAAGGATTAGAGAAAGTAATGAGCTTTTTAAATGGTTACGGTTTTGGAACGAAACTTTCTATTAAGATTTACCAGCAATATAAAGAGATGACATTAGAAGTGATTCGTAATAATCCGTATCAACTTATTGAAGAAGTGGACGGGATTGGTTTTGGACGAGCGGATGATATAGGGCGTGCGTTAGGAATATCGGGTAATCACGACGACCGTGTACGAGCGGGATGTTTTTACACATTAGAGAATGTCTCATTGCAACTTGGTCACGTTTATATGAGGAAAGATCAACTTGTAAGAGAAACGATGTCACTTTTAAACAATCAAGAAGGAAGAGTGACTGAGGAAGATATTATAGGTTGTATTGAAACGATGCAAAGTGAAGGGAAAGTCATCATAGAAGAAGAACGAGTGTATTTAGCAACTTTATTCTACTCTGAAAAAGGTGTTGTAAAGTCTATTCGTCGATTGATGAATCAAGAGGAAACACCTTCATTTCCTGAAGCAGAAGTGTTAAAAACATTAGGTGAAATTGAAGAACAGTTAAACGTGCAGTATGCACCGTTTCAGCAAGAAGCGATTCAAACGGCACTTCATAAGCCAATGATGTTATTAACAGGTGGACCAGGAACGGGGAAAACAACTGTTATTAAAGGGATTGTTGAAATGTATGCGTCACTTCACGGATTATCGTTAAATCCGAATGAATACAGTGATGATAATCCATTTCCAATACTATTAACAGCTCCAACAGGAAGAGCAGCGAAGCGGATGAGTGAATCGACAGGACTTCCAGCTTGCACAATTCACCGTTTGCTTGGCTGGACGCCAGAAGGATCTTTCCAGCGTAATGAAACGGATCCTGTCCAAGGTAAGCTCCTTATTATTGATGAATTTTCAATGGTTGATATTTGGCTTGCGAATCAGCTATTTAAGTCGCTACCGACGAACATTCAAGTTATCGTTGTAGGTGATGAAGATCAGTTGCCATCTGTAGGACCTGGACAAGTATTAAAAGATTTATTAAATGCAGGCGCAGTTCCGACAGTGAAGCTTACTGAAATTTATCGTCAAGCAGAAGGCTCATCTGTTATTCAACTTGCCCATGCAATCAAAGACGGCACGCTCCCGCCAGATTTAGCACAAAATAAAAAAGATCGTTCATTTATCAGCTGTACAGGGGCTCAAATTGTTGAGGTTGTGAAAAAAGTTTGCGAAAATGCTAAAACAAAAGGATTTAGTGCAAGGGATGTCCAAGTATTAGCGCCGATGTACCGCGGGCCTGCTGGTATTAATGTATTAAACGAAGCATTGCAACAAGTATTTAATCCGAAGAGGGAAAAGAGTAAAGAAATTGCTTACGGTGATGTTGTATACCGAAGAGGCGATAAAGTACTGCAACTCGTTAATCAGCCAGAGAGCCAGGTGTTTAATGGTGATATTGGAGAAATTGTTTCGGTGTTTTATGCGAAAGAAAACGTTGAGCAACAAGATATGATTATCGTTTCATTTGATGGAATTGAGGTAACGTATACAAAGCCCGATTTAAATCAAATTACGCATGCATATTGTTGTTCCATTCATAAATCACAAGGTAGTGAATTTCCGATTGTTATTATGCCGATCGTGAAAAGTTACAACCGTATGTTACGTCGTAATTTAATTTACACGGGCATTACAAGAAGTAAGAAGTTCCTTATTATTTGCGGGGAGGAAGCAGCTTTCAAATCCGGTGTAAATCGCCTTGATGATGCAATGCGTCAAACAACTTTGGCTAGTCGCTTGCAGGAATCACAAGGAGAAGTACAGATGGTCACAGTTAATGGCGAAGAAATGGACGTGGAAAACATTTCACCGTATGATTTCATGTAACAAGGTGAAATTATATAGTGAAACTTTCAAACGCATAGCGTTGAAAGGCTCCAGCGATGTATAAACGAATGCAGTTTGGACATAATGGCGAATAGAATCTGGGAGTCTGTAAGGAGATGAAAGCCATATGTTCATTTGTCCAAATTGCAAAGGGAAAGACATTGGAAAAATAGGTGTCAACCAATTTTATTGCTGGAATTGTTATATCGAATTATCGGTTTCAAAGGGGAAAATCCATACGCATCAAGTTGAGGAAGATGGTTCATTAAGCTCTCTTGATGATTTATTTGATGAGAATGAAAGAACGATCGGATAACGAAAAGGGGGATTTACTTTGAATCTACGCAATTCATTAATCGCATTAGGTGTTGGAGCTGCAGCATATCAATATGCTCGTAAGCAAGATGTATTTTCAAAACGCAATATGAAAAAAGCACGTAAGATGATTAAGTCTTACTTATAATCATTTCGATAAAGTGAAAAACTCCCTTATTGACGAGGGAGTTTTTTTATGCGCTCATATGCAAATAAAAAAGTCCGATTTCTGAGAAAAGATAAGATAGACCGTAGCAGCCAACGCCGAGTATTCCATACTGCCATAATTGCTTCGCTTTTTCTTTACGTGAGGAACGAATAAAGAACCCCTTCCAAATACCAAACCCGATACAAATCCATTCAAGAATCATAAAAAGTGCTGATAATCCAAGCATAAACAAAACCATAATTAGCCCTCCTGATTATATTAATTCATGCTGTATTCTCAGGGGTGGTTGTCCTTGTTATGTTATTTATATGTACGTCTTTAAAAAACAGTATGGTCCGTATGAAAAGATTTTAAAAGTTTCGCACATAACCTACCCCATTTATTTTCAAAATAAAGGTGGAGGAGGTTTTTCATGTGAAGAATCTTAAAATCATTTGGATATATCGTTTAGGATTATTATTACTTGTTTTTCTTTGTTTGCTCGTCTTTTTAAAAATTAAGCCACTATGGGCACCGATTATTTTTGTATTTAAAGTAGCAATCACGCCATTTCTTATCGCTTGTTTTATTGCGTATTTATTGCACCCTTTAATTGAAAAAATCCATAAGGAAGGGATGCCCCGTACACTTGCCATTTTGCTTATTTATATCCTTTTCTTTGGCGGAATTGGTTATGGGATTTATAAAGGAACGCCAGTCGTTATTAAACAGTTACAAGAGATTAATGAACAATTTCCGCAGTTTACAAAGATGTACGATTCGTGGATGGATGGCGTTACAGAACAAACAGCGAATTTCCCTTCGTTCATTCATGAAAAGGTGAAACAACTTTTTGTGGGTGTGGAAACGAAGATTCAAGCGCTTTTAAATAAAGTGATGAGTACAGCTCGTGGTGTACTCGATTCATTGCTCATTATTTTCTTAATACCGTTCATTGTATTTTACATATTAAAAGATTATGGTGAGTTTTATCATATCTTTTGGAAACTAGTCCCAAGTAAATGGCGAGGTACGGGGCAAATGCTTGCGAAAGAAATTGATAAGTCACTTGGAAGTTATATTCGAGGACAGTTATTTGTTTGTTTGGTATTAGGGGGAGTATCAGCTCTTTCTTTTTGGTTTATCGGTATGAAATATCCATTATTGCTTGGTATTATTATTGGGGTAACGGATATAATCCCGTACTTCGGCCCTATTTTAGGAGCGATCCCGACGTTAATGATTGCAGCAACAGTATCAACGAGCTTACTTATTAAGGCGGGTATTACGATTGCTATTTTGCAATTTGTGGAAAGTAACATTTTATCGCCTTACATTGTTGGTAAGTCACTTCGTATGCATCCCGTTATTATTATGCTTGCATTACTAGTTGGAGGGGAAGTAGCTGGTATTGTAGGGTTACTAATATCGGTTCCCATCTTAGCAGTTATTCGCACCGTCATTGTTCATGTGAAGCCTCTCTTGAAAAAAGAAGATGTGTAAGTATAGAAGCCCTCTATGTAAGAAATAGAGGGCTAATCGTATATTTATTTAGAAATCTGCTCGTGTATCTTTTGAACGAGGGAGCTCACATCATTTGTTTGAATATGTTTTATTTTTTTCCATTCGTTATCATATATAAATACAATTTGATTGTTGAAAAGACGCTTTTGTTCTTTTAGATTAGAAATTTTTGCGAAAGAGTACTCTTCAAATATTGGATTGTTACTTACATCTGGTCCATAAAAGAATAGCCTTTTGTTCGTTAAAATCAATAGGCCTGGTCTCGCGACGGAACGATAAATAAATATGTCTAATGAACATGCTGCGTAAAGTAATATTGTTTCGTTAGTCGCTAATATGTTTTTAGCTTTGCTAAGTAAGGTTGTCATTGTGATCGCTCCTTTATTTTATTAACAATAATTTAATTATAGCAAAAAAGGTAATATTTATAATTTTTTATAAATTATTCTTGTAAGGAGATTCCGATTTGTTAATAAACGCATAATATATGAAAAGGCTGTTAAGAATGAATAGTAGAATACCTATGATAAATAAGCAATTAATACAATATAAATGATTATCTACATTGACAAACTTAAGAGAATTCTATTATATTTAGTCATATAATACATTAAATCAATGACGGAACAAGTACGTTACAGTCCATTTATAGAGAGAAGCTTCCATATGGCTGAAAGAAGCTTTAAATGAAGGGTAACAGAAAGCTAATCCTGAGAGCAGCTAATCACTGCCGTCTTGCCACGTTACGGCACCATGAGGTGATGAATTGATTGTTATTGTAATCAATTCATAATTAGGGTGGTATCGCGAGTTAACTCTCGTCCCTTTTATAGGGACGGGAGTTTTTTATATTTAAGGAGGAAAATACAATGAAACAACTAACAGGCGCACAAATTCGTCAAATGTTTTTAGACTTTTTCCAAGAAAAAGGACATGCAGTAGAACCTAGTGCATCACTAGTTCCACATGAAGATCCATCTCTTCTATGGATTAATAGTGGTGTAGCTACATTAAAAAAATATTTTGATGGACGTGTAATCCCACAAAATCCACGTATTACAAATGCTCAAAAATCAATTCGTACAAACGATATTGAAAACGTAGGGAAAACAGCTCGTCACCATACATTCTTTGAAATGTTAGGAAACTTCTCAATCGGTGATTACTTCAAAGAAGAAGCAATTACATGGGCTTGGGAATTCTTAACGAGCGACAAATGGATCGGATTCGATAAAGAATTACTATCAGTTACAATCCATCCAGAAGATGAAGAAGCATTCACAATTTGGAATGAAAAAATGGGCGTTCCAAAAGAGCGTATTATCCGCTTAGAAGAAAACTTCTGGGATATTGGTGAAGGACCAAGTGGACCGAATACAGAGATTTTCTATGACCGCGGGGAAGCTTACGGTAATGACTTTAGTGACCCAGAATTATATCCAGGCGGAGAAAACGAGCGTTACTTAGAAGTATGGAACCTTGTATTCTCTCAATTTAACCATAATCCAGACGGTTCATATACACCACTTCCTAAGAAAAACATTGATACAGGGATGGGTCTAGAACGTATGACATCTATCGTTCAAGATGTGCCTACAAACTTTGATACAGACCTATTCATGCCGATGATTGGTGCAACAGAATCAATTTCTGGTGAGAAATATCGTAATGGCGATTTAGAAAAAGATATGGCATTCAAAGTAATTGCTGACCATATCCGTACAGTAACATTCGCTGTTGGTGACGGTGCTCTTCCATCTAACGAAGGTCGTGGTTATGTATTACGTCGCTTATTACGCCGCGCTGTTCGTTATTCGAAGAAATTAAACATTAACCGTCCATTCATGTTTGAATTGGTACCGGTTGTTGGAGAAGTAATGAAAGACTTCTATCCAGAAGTACTTGAAAAGAAAGATTTCATTGCGAAAGTTGTGAAAAATGAAGAAGAGCGTTTCCATGAAACACTTCATGATGGTGAAGCAATTTTAGCTGAAGTTATTGCAAAAGCAAAAGAAGAAAAAACAACTGTTATTTCTGGAGTAGATGCGTTCCGTCTATATGACACATACGGTTTCCCAATCGAATTAACAGAAGAATATGCAGAAGAAGCTGGTATGACAGTTGACCAAGAAGGCTTCGAAAATGAAATGGAAAAACAACGTGAGCGTGCACGTGCTGCTCGTCAAGACGTTGACTCAATGCAAGTTCAAGGCGGTGTACTTGGAGAAGTTAAAGTAGCGAGTGAGTTCGTTGGTTACGGTACAGTTGCAACGGAAAGTAACGTTGTTGCACTTGTGAAAAACGGTGAGTACACAGATAGCTTACAAGCAGGGGAAGAAGGACAGTTAATTCTTGACGTAACACCATTCTACGCTGAGAGCGGTGGACAAATTGCTGACCGTGGTTACCTTCTTGCTGACGGCGTGAAAGTTCTTGTAAAAGACGTACAAAAAGCACCAAATGGTCAAAACTTACACAAAGTAGCTGTGGAAGAAGGCACGTTAACGAAAGATGCAGCTGTGAAAGCTGTTATCGATACGAAAAACCGTAGTAGCGTTGTGAAAAATCATACAGCAACTCACTTACTACACCAAGCATTAAAAGACGTACTTGGAACGCATGTTAATCAAGCAGGTTCTCTTGTAACTTCTGAACGTCTACGCTTTGACTTCTCTCACTTCGGTCAAGTGCAAGCTGACGAATTAGAAAAAATTGAGCGTATGGTAAACGAGAAAATTTGGGAAAGTATTAACGTTGAGATTTCTCAAAAATCAATCGGAGAAGCAAAAGAAATGGGCGCAATGGCATTATTCGGTGAAAAATACGGAGATGTTGTACGCGTTGTACAAGTTGGCGATTACAGCTTAGAGCTTTGCGGTGGTTGTCACGTTGATAATACAGCTTCTATCGGTATTTTCAAAATCGTTGCTGAGTCTGGTATCGGTGCAGGAACTCGTCGTATTGAGGCGGTAACTGGTAAGTCTGCATACGAATTAATGAACGATCAAGTAGGTTTATTAAAAGAAGCAGCAGGAAAAATGAAAACAAATCCGAAAGATATTTTAACAAGAGTTGATGGTCTATTTGCTGAAGTGAAACAACTTCAAAAAGAAAACGAATCTCTTGCTGCGAAATTAAGCAATATTGAAGCTGGAAACTTAACTGATTCTGTAATGACAGTTGATGGTGTGAATGTATTAGCAGCGAAAGTAAATGTTGCAGATATGAACAACTTACGTACGATGATGGATGATCTAAAAAATAAATTAGAGTCAGCAGTTGTTGTATTAGCGTCTGTTAATGACGATAAAGTAAACATCCTAGCAGGTGTAACGAAAGACTTAATTAGCCAAGGTTACCATGCTGGTAAACTTGTGAAAGAAGTAGCTTCTCGTTGCGGCGGTGGCGGTGGTGGCCGTCCTGATATGGCACAAGCAGGTGGTAAAAACCCAGCTCAAGTCGAAGAAGCTTTAGCATTTGTACAAGAGTACGTTAAATCTGTTTCAAAATAAAGAGATAGTAGTGTACAATGGTAGGGAGAGGAGAAGTTCTTCTCCCTATACTTACTATATAAGTGAGGTGCTTGAAATGGACGGTTTTGATAAAACAATGAAGTTTAGCATTCAAGATGAAAAACAGAGTGTCCATGTAAATGATGTACTTTTAACTGTGTATGATGCACTTCAAGAAAAAGGCTATAATCCGATTAACCAAATCGTCGGTTATTTATTAAGTGGAGACCCAGCATACATACCTCGCCATAAAGATGCACGAAGCATCGTTCGTAAGCTTGAACGTGATGAGATCATTGAAGAGCTTGTGAAGTCTTACTTGAAACATCATCGTGAGGAGTAGTTTATGCGGATATTAGGTTTAGATGTAGGTACAAAAACAGTCGGAGTTGCAATGAGCGACGAAATGGGCTGGACAGCACAAGGATTAGAAACAATTAAGATTAACGAAGAACGAGGTCACTTTGGTTTTGATCGTATTTCTGAGTTAGTAAAGCAGTACAATGTGGACAAAATAATAGTAGGTTTACCTAAAAATATGAATGGTACAATTGGCCCACGTGGTGAAGCGTGCCAACAATTTGCAGAAAACCTACGAGAGCTGTTACAATTAGACGTTGTAATGTGGGACGAGCGTTTGTCGACGATGGCAGCGGAACGTCTACTCATTTCAGCGGATGTAAGCCGTAAGAAGCGAAAACAAGTAATCGATAAGATGGCTGCAGTCGTAATCTTACAAGGATTTTTAGATAGTAAATAAGAGGTGACCAAAATGGAAGAAAATCAAATTACAATTGTAGACGAAAAAGGTAACGAACATTTATGTGAAATTATTTTCACTTTTGATGCTGAAAAATTTGGTAAAAAATCATACGTAGTCTTCTCTCCAATCGGTGAAGTAGACGAAGATGGAGACCAAATTTATGATGCAATGGCTTATGAGCAAAATGAAGAAGAGGGCGGAAGTTTACTTCCAATCGAATCTGAAGAAGAGTGGGAAATGGTACAAGAAATGTTCAACACTCTTGCTGATGAGCAAGAAGCTGAATAATAAGTACTGAAAAGATGGACGACATACAGTCCATCTTTTTTTTGTATTTATATGTAAAATGAAAGATTTTTTGTCGAAACTGTGTAATCCTTTGTAGTATAATGAGACGGATTGTAGAAAAATAAAATGGATACTAAAAAAGATAGGCGAATTTGTTGTGGCTTTCCATCATGCTGTATAGAAACATATACATATGGTCTACAATTGAATAAGGAGGAAGAGTTTTGATAGAGAATCAAGTGAAAAAGAAGCGTAGACGCATCTTTTTATTTTCGATTATTGCACTGCTTTTAGTTTGTGGTTCAGTCTATGCGTATATTTCATCCGCATTAGGACCAGTTGATAGCGGGAATAAAAAAGAGATTGAAGTAGAAATTCCGAAAGGATCATCTACAAGTAAAATTGGAGAAATTTTAGAAGAAAAAGGCGCTGTGAAAAACGGTACAGTTTTTAGTTTTTATACAAAGGCTAAATCGAAAAGTTTACAAGCAGGTACATATTTATTAAATCCTTCGATGAATGCTAAAGATGTTATCGAACAAATGTCATCTGGCAACGTGCATCGTCCAGCTCTTTATAAAGTGACGATCAAAGAAGGAGCTCAAGTAACTGAAATTGCAGAAACGATTGCGGCAGAACTAAAGTGGAATAAAGATGATGTTACGCGTCAATTAAACGATAAAGCATTTATTCAAAAAATGCAGCAAAAGTATCCGAAGTTATTAACGGATAAAATCTTTGATAGTAATATTAAATACCCATTAGAAGGTTATTTATATCCTGCGACGTATTCATTTTATAAGAAAGATACGACGTTAGAAGAAATCGTAATTCCGATGCTTGAGAAAACAAATGCAATCATTGTTCAAAATGAGGCAAAAATGAAAGCAAAGAACTGGGATGTTCATCAGCTTTTAACATTATCTTCACTTATTGAAGAAGAGGCAACTGGTTTTACAGATCGTCAAAAGATCTCTAGTGTCTTTTATAATCGTTTAGAGAAAGGTATGCCGCTTCAAACGGATCCAACGGTATTATATGCACTTGGAAAGCATAAACAACGTGTATTATACGAAGATTTAAAGGTCAACTCACCGTACAATACGTATGTTGTAAAAGGATTGCCGGTAGGGCCGATCGCAAACTCTGGTAAACATTCAGTGGAAGCTGCGTTAGAACCTGCGCAAACAGATTATTATTATTTCTTAGCTGCACCAAGTGGTGAAGTGTACTATGCCAAAACATTAGAAGAGCATAATGCATTAAAGCAAAAATACATTACGAAAAAACAGTGAAATGGGGAGGGATAGCGAAAAAAGTCGCACATCCCTCTTTTTTGTGGTAAAATATATCGGGTTAAAAACTGGCAGAAGAATCGTTTTTAATATCAAAACGGGACGTACAAGCTAAGGGTAAAACTGGCTTGTATTTTTATTGCATTCTATGTGGGAAAAGACGTCATAGAGGCACTTCTCCATGTAAATAAGGAGGACCATTTATGGAGGATGCAGTTAACGAGTACCTATTATCATTTATTGATCCGAAAGATAAATTAATTCTTGAAATGGAAGAATATGCAACAGAAAATCATGTGCCGATTATGGATCGACTTGGAATGGAATTTATGCTGCAATTTTTACGTTTAATTGGACCGAAAAGCATTTTAGAACTTGGAACAGCAATCGGTTATTCTAGTATTCGTATGATGCAAGCTATTTCAAATTCACGTATTGTGACAGTTGAGCGCAATCGTGAGCGATATGAAAAAGCACTTGAATATATAGAACGTTCCCCAGTAACAGATCGTATTTCAGTTATTTACGGTGATGCGTTAGAGACAGGTGAACAAGTAAAAGAACACGGGACATTTGACGTTATTTTTATTGATGCAGCAAAAGGACAGTATCGTCGCTTTTTTGACTTATATGAACCGTTATTAAATCCTGGTGGCGTAATTATTTCAGATAATGTTATGTACCATGGTCTTGTAACGACAAAAGAGAAAATTGAAAACAGACGTACACGTGGTTTAATCCGTCGTATTAAGACGTACAATGAGTGGCTTATGAACCATGAAGGATACGATACAACGATTTTCCCAATTGGTGATGGAGTAGCTGTTAGTAAAAAGAGAGGGTGACCAAGGTATGAAGAAACCTGAATTGTTAGTAACGCCAAGAGCGGTGGCGGATATCGAACTTCTTGCGAAAGCAGGAGCAGATGCGGTAATGATCGGTGAGCAAAAGTTTGGTTTACGTTTAGCAGGGGAGTTTTCACGTGAAGATGTAAAACAAACTGTGAAGATTGCACATGAAAATGGTGTGAAAGTATACGTAGCCATGAACGCTATGTTCCACAACGATAAAGTAGAAGAATTAACAGATTACGTTTCATTTTTAAATGAAGTAAATGTAGATGCAATTGTTTTCGGAGATCCAGCAGTATTAATGGCTGTTCGCGAAGTAGCGCCAAATATGCAGTTGCACTGGAATACAGAAACGACAGCAACAAACTGGTTCACTTGTAATTACTGGGGACAAAGAGGAGCGAAGCGCGCTGTATTAGCTCGTGAGCTGAGCTTAGATGAAATTGTTGATTTAAAAGAAAATGCTGAAGTGGAACTAGAAGTACAAATTCACGGTATGACTTGTATGTTCCAATCGAAGCGTTCATTAGTAGGAAATTACTTTGAGTATCAAGGACGTAATCTTGACATTGAAAAGAAAAAATATGAAGAGAATATGTTCTTATATGACCCAGAGCGTAACAATAAATATCCAATTTATGAAGATGAAAATGGTACTCATATTATGAGTCCGAACGATATTTGTTTCATCGATGAATTAGAGGAACTAATCGAAGCTGAAGTTGACAGCTTAAAAATCGATGGTGTACTAAAAAGCTCTGAATACATTATTGAAGTAACGAAGAAATATCGTCAAGCGATTGATTTATGTGTGGAAGATCGTGATGCATATTATGACTTGAAAGATGCTCTATATAAAGAAATAGAAGAAATGCAACCAGTAAATCGTCCGTTAGACACAGGATTCTTCTTTAAAGAAACGGTTTACTAAACGAGGAGGGTGTAGGAAATGACTGTACAAGAAATTTCACGAGTGATCGATGGCAAACGTGTTATTGTGAAGAAACCTGAACTGTTAATCCCTGCGGGTAACTTAGAAAAATTAAAAGTAGCTATCCATTACGGGGCAGATGCTGTATATTTAGGTGGACAAGAATTTGGTCTTCGTTCGAATGCAGGTAATTTTACGCTAGAAGAAATGGCAGAAGGCGTTGAGTTTGCAAAGAAGTATGGAGCAAAAATATACGTAACAACAAATATCTTTGCACATAATGAAAATATGGACGGGCTAGAGGAATATTTAAAAGGGATTGAAAAAGCTGGCGTAACGGGGATTATCGTTGCTGATCCGCTTATCATTGAGACTTGTAAACGTGTAGCGCCTTCTGTTGAGGTGCATTTAAGCACACAGCAATCACTATCCAACTGGAAAGCAGCACAGTATTGGAAAGAAGAGGGTTTACATCGTCTTGTATTAGCTCGTGAAGCAAGCTATGAAGAAATGAAAGAAATCAAAGAAAAAGTGGATATTGAAATTGAAGCATTCGTCCATGGTGCAATGTGTATCGCATATTCAGGAAGATGTACATTAAGTAACCATATGACAGCGCGTGACTCTAATCGTGGCGGTTGTTGCCAATCTTGCCGCTGGGATTATGATTTAGTTCAAACAGTATCACAACATAAAGATGCAAAAGAGCTTCCTCTATTCCAAGAAGAAGATGCTCACTTTGCGATGAGTCCAAAAGATTTAAATTTAATTTTATCAATTCCGAAAATGATTGAAATTGGAATCGATAGCTTAAAGGTAGAAGGACGTATGAAATCAATCCATTACGTAGCGACTGTAGCAACTGTATATCGTAAAGTAATTGATGCTTATTGTGCGGATCCAGATAACTTTGAGTTTAAACAAGAATGGTTAGATGAGCTTGATAAATGTGCAAATCGTGATACAGCTCCTGCATTCTTTGAAGGGGTTCCAGGACATCAAGAGCAAATGTTTGGAAATCATAGTAAGAAAACAACGTATGATTTTGCTGGTTTAGTGTTAGATTATAATGAAGAAACGGGCATCGTAACGATTGAGCAACGTAATCATTTCAAACCAGGACATGAAGTGGAGTTCTTTGGACCAGAAATAGAAAACTTTACGCAAACGGTGGAGGAAATTTGGGATGAGGATGGAAACGAATTAGATGCAGCGAGACATCCGTTGCAAATCGTGAAATTCAAAGTGGATCAACGAGTGTATGTGAATAATATGATGCGCAAAAGCATACTTCAATAAGAAAGAGTGATAGTCGAATGGGGACGAATAAGCCTGTTGTAATTGGAATTGCTGGTGGTTCGGGATCAGGTAAAACGAGTGTAACGAAAGCGATTTTTGACCATTTTAAAGGTCATTCTATTTTAATCTTAGAGCAAGATTATTATTACAAAGATCAAAGCCATTTACCAATGGAAGAGCGTTTAAAAACAAATTATGATCATCCGCTTGCGTTTGATAATGATCTGTTAATTGAACATTTGCAGCAGTTGCTTGCATATGAGCAAATTGATAAGCCTGTATATGACTATACATTGCATACACGTTCAGAAGAAATTATTCCAGTTGAGCCGAAAGATGTAATTATTTTAGAAGGAATTCTTATTTTAGAAGACCCACGTCTTTGCGAGTTAATGGACATTAAATTATTCGTTGATACGGATGCTGACCTTCGTATTCTGCGCCGCATGCAGCGTGATATTAAAGAGCGCGGTCGTACGATGGATTCAGTTATTGATCAGTACGTAACTGTTGTACGTCCAATGCACAATCAATTTATTGAGCCTTCTAAGAAATTTGCGGATATTATTATCCCTGAAGGTGGACAAAACCATGTTGCAATTGATATTATGGTGACAAAAATTGCAACAATTCTTGAACAAAAAGTAAATTTGTAATAGCATAGTAAAAGATATACGGTAGGAAGGGATTTTTTCCCTTCCCATCGAATACAATGAAACATGCAACCTCATCTATATATAGGTGAGGGCATATTTATATCAACTTTCCATACATATCTTCTTTATATAAAGAAGAATTGGAAATACGGGGTTGTATGTGACAACTCCGCTAGTGCAAGGGTACTAGAAACCTCCGCTAACAATGGAAGCGGAGGAGTTTTCATATGGAACTCCTCTTTTTTTCGGGGGATTGGTATATAAAAGGAGTGGAAAATATGTCAACAGAAAAAACATACCCTATGACGCAAGAGGGTAAGCAAAAACTAGAGAACGAACTTGAGCAATTAAAAACAGTAAGACGTAAAGAAGTAGTAGAACGTATTAAAATCGCACGTAGCTTCGGGGACCTTTCTGAGAACTCTGAGTACGATGCAGCAAAAGATGAGCAAGCGTTCGTAGAAGGACGTATTACACAATTAGAAAATATGATTCGTAACGCAGTTATCATTAAAGATAATGGCGAAGTATCTACTGTTGTTACATTAGGTAAAACAGTAACATTTAAAGAATTACCAAACGGAGATGAAGAAGCGTACACAATCGTAGGTAGCGCGGAAGCTGACCCATTTGAAGGAAGAATTTCTAACGATTCTCCAATCGCAAAAAGCTTATTAGGTAAGCAAATTGGTGAGAAAGTAACAATCCAAACACCAGGCGGAGAAATGCAAGTAGAGATTGTCTCTGTAAAATAAAAAAAAGATTCTCCTATCGGGAGAATCTTTTTTTTTTGTAGAATGAAAAAAATTGTGTAAACCTTAGAGTAATTCGACAAAAAATGTCAAAAAAACACTTTAAGCTTTGATATCATAATTGGAGAATATAGGTTTTAAAAGGGAAAAGGGGCTAATTATGAAACATAAAATCTTTACAGGATTGGTGTGTAGTATATCCATATTAGGACTTGCTGCATGCGGAACGAATGAAGAAACTACATCATCAAAGGGAGAAAAAGTAAAGCAAGAAGAAAAAAAGGATATTAAAGCAACTGAGAGTTCAAAAGCCTTAGAAAATCCACAAGATAAAAAGGAATTTAATGATTTTGATGTAGCGTATCAATTAGCTATTGTCATGAAAATATTTCAAGATGTAACGATTAAGTATGATTACGCAATTGGAAATCCAGATTATTTATTGCGAGATTCGATGGATCAAAAAACAATAGATGATATGAAGAATATGTTACAAGAACAGGCGAAGAATAATGATAAAATTTTAAAAGATGAAGTGAATCAAGCGTATACATATTTAAAACAATCGAAAGTAAGTAATAAAGATGATATTCAAAAAATAATAGATGCACAAAATAATTATTTACATATTGTAGATAAGATGATTACTTGTATTGATTCTGTAACAGTTGAGAATGCAAAAGAAAAAAGAAATGAAATGGATAATCTTAGTAAGGATTATTTAAAAATAGCGGCTAATGTAACAACCACTGTAATTGAAGTTGCTAAAAACACTGGAGTGAATGAAACTGAATTTAGATCGCTTCTTATGAAATTTTTAGAGAAGCCAAAGAAACAATAATAACCTTATATAATATCTGTTTTTGTTTTGGGGATTGTATAAATAAAATAGTACCTCGTCTAAACTATAATAGACGAGGTGTTTTTTTATGAAAATAAAACGGAGAATTGCAATTGTTTTAATTTGTTTTATGGGCATTATGTTTTTATTGCTTTGTCGTTTAATTCAAATCCAAATTATAGATACAGAATCATTTACTAATCGCAAAATAAATTTAATTGAAAAAAGTGTTACGCAACGTACGCAATCCATTGCAGTAGACGATGGACGTGGGCAGTTTATAGATCGTAATGGTAAAGAAATAGGGGAGGAAAAGTATCCTGTTTTAATTGTTTTTCCATTTTTACAAATAAAAAATGACATGTTAGAGAAAATCGCGCATATCATTGGTGTGTCGAGACAAGAGATCAGAAGACAAATGAAAAATAAAAAAAATGCATTTATACTGCAAGGGGAAACTGCTCCATTTCGAGTGACACGAGAGCAGATGGAGAAGGTGAATCAATTACATGTATTAGGTATTGTAGCAGCTGAAGTGCGATTAAAACAAACTGGGGAGATAAATCATTTAATTGGTGATGTAGGGGAGAACGAAAGAGAATTTCAAAAGCGATATGGAGAAGTGAAAAAAATTTCAAAACAAACGCCGATAGGTATTTCAGGATTACAGCAATCATTTGATGAATTTTTATTGACTGATGGAGAGGCAAAAGTATTGTATCAAGTAGATCGGCAAGGAGAACCAATTTTCGGAAAGCAAGCGAAATATACTTCACCAGGAAATCCATTTTACCCAGTTAGGATTCAAACTACTTTACATAAAGGGTTGCAGCAAAAAGCAGAAGAAGTGATTGAAGCAAATGAAATAAAGAAGGGGGGATTAGTATTACTTGATGTAAAGACAAATGAAATATTAGCGATGGTCAGTAAGCCGTCTTTACAAGTAAGAGATAAGAATTTATATAAGACTACACTTGAAAATCAAATGTTAACGCCGCATTTTCCAGGCTCTGTTTTTAAAACAGTAGTTGCAGCTGCAGTCATTGATCAAAAAGTAAATTTGTTTAATCGGACATTTAATTGTAATAAAGATTTATATGGTGAAAACGACCCACAAGTTATGATGGGTACACTTAACTTCAAAGAGAGCTTTGCTAGGAGCTGTAACAGGACATTTTCCGAGTTAGGTAACGAGCTATTACAAAAGGATAGGACGGTGCTAGAAACATACGTAGCAGCTTTAGGAGCAAATGAAAAGGTCGGATGGAAAGGTTCTGTATTTCATACACCTCATTTCGAGCAAATGCCAGAAGAAAAAGGCTCTACTATTTGGGGGAATGAAGAAAACAAAAATAGTAAAAAAGCGGTAGAGCAAACAGCGATTGGACAGAAAGATGTACGTATATCACCTCTAGCAATTGCTAATATGATGGCGACGATTGCGAGGAATGGAAAAAAGATGGAAGTGAAAGTTGTTGAAAAAATAGTATATAAAAATGGAGCGGATTTTTTTACATTTGAGAACCATACGTTACATGGAAAACAGCTTTCGTATGAAACAGTGAAAACATTACAAGAGTTATTAAGAGGCGTTGTAACAAGGGAGAAAGGAACAGGAACGGCATTCCGCTCGTTGCCGCTCAGTGTCGCTGGAAAATCCGGGACAGCGCAAACAGGGAAAGGGACGAGGGTGAATCGCTGGTTTGCAGGTTATTTTCCGTATGAGAATCCAAGATATGCTTTAGTTGTTGTTGATCTAGAGACTGATAACAAAGTGAATAAAGTCACACCTATTTTTAAAGATATGGTAGGAGCAATCTATCAATTGGAGAATGAAAAGTAATCTTGCAATTTATAGTGAATTGTTTTCATTTCATGAAAATATCATTGTAAATGTTCAACCTTTCTAGATTTAATGTTACAATAGCAATTAGGAAAAACTGCATGGAGGTTTGGAGAATGGCAGGAGGATCAAGATTCCAACAGAAACAACAAAAACGTCGTCAAAACGGTGTTTTAAATATTGCAATTGCTATTGTATTACTATTAGTAGCTATTGTAGCATATCAATTGTTCGTTCCTAGTACGAAAGAGCAAGCATCTTCTACTGATAAGAAAGTCTCTCAACAAACAACAAAGAATGAGAAAGCTGGAAAATCAGAAGATAAAGAATCTGCTAAGAAAAAAGAAAA
>NZ_JAKUFY010000083.1:0-23742 GCF_022663675.1 Bacillus cereus group sp. BfR-BA-01355 | reverse complement strand
AAGAAATCCGTTATCATAGGCAATATGGAAATGGATATATTATCGCTAAGATGAATTCATTAACAGATAAACCATTAATTAAAAAAATGTACGAAGCATCACAAGCTGGAGTAAAGGTAGAGCTCATTGTTCGAGGAACATGTTGCCTACGACCTGGTATTCTAAATGTAAGTGAAAATATTCGTGTAGTTAGTGTTGTTGGAAGATATTTAGAACATAGCCGTATTTATTATTTCCATCATAATGGGGAGGAGAAAATATATTTATCTTCAGCTGATTGGATGACGCGAAATATGGAGAAGCGAGTGGAAATATCTTTTCCGATATTAGATATTGAAATGAAGGCACGAATTAAGGCGATTTTACAGCTTACATTAGCTGATAATGTGAAAACACGGGAACAAAATAAAGATGGTGATTACTATTATGTTATTAATGGTAGTACAGAAGAAATTGATAGCCAAGTGAAGTTGTTTAAGATGGCGTATCAAAATACAGATGCTGAATAATGAAAAAAGTAAAAACCTCTTATGTCTATAAGAGGTTTTTACTTTTTTCTACTCATATGCTCCCAAAATGGGAGGATGAGTAGAAACAATAGTTTTATTATAAGCGTGTAATAAGGTGGCTCGTTGAGAGAATAACATTTGAAAGAATCGTTATTTTAACTTAGTAATAGTATGGTTGTTGACATGGTCCACCGTAACAAGGATAAGGTGCTGGCGGCGGGAAAGGTGGTGGATAAGGTGGGTAAAATGGTCGAGGGCCGAAAGCTAATGCTCCGCCGAGTAATCCACCAGCAATTCCAGCTAGAAAGGGAACGCCAAAAAACGGGAAGAAGCGTGAGTCGCCTACTGGACCAATAGGTGCTGAACGGACTGGGATTGGTTGATAATATGGATACATGAACATACCTCCTTTATTGGACTCACTTTCATCATATGGTAAATGAAACGTGGATGAGCGCGTACAAGAAAGGATATGCAAGAAAATAGGCGAATTATTACGAATGTTGGAGTGTAAAAAGTGTAATTTCAGGTTTTGACATAAAACGGAATGGAACACGTGTTCTTCCTAGACCTCGATTAACATAGAGAGTTAAATCTTGAATTGTATAGAAGCCTTCAATATAGTCTTTGGCGAGTGATGGTGTAATAATAGCTCCTAAAAAAGGAATTTGTACTTGTCCGCCGTGGCTATGACCAGAAAGTTGCAAGTTGATTGGATATCTGGAAACTTGGGGCGCGATATCTGGTTCGTGAACAAGAACAATGTTATAAGTATTTTGTCGTGCATGCTCTAATGTTTTCTCTATTTTGGGTTTGCCTAGTAGTATATCATCGAGACCGAAAATAGAAATCTCACTATTATCCATTAGACGAATTCTTTTTTCATTATTTAGCAATAGTTCAAATCCAGATTCACGCATGATGTGCTCATAGTATTCAGTTCCATATCCACCGTGATCATGGTTACCATAAATAGCGAATTTACCGAAGGGGGCTTGTATATTTTTTAAAATGGATGCAACGAAAGGAGTGTCAGTATACGTTTGGTAATTATCAATGAGATCTCCAGTAAAAAGGACAATATCTGGATTTACAGCATTAATTTTAGAAACAACTTGAGATAAATGTTGAAGCGAGAATTAGTATCCAAGATGCAAATCGCTGAATTGAAGAATTTTCATACCATGAAAACTTTTTGGGATGAGTTGTGATTTTAATGTGTGCTGTGTAAAAGAAATGAAATGGGGTTCTATATATTTAGCATAGTAGTATCCAATGCCACTGGTTATAAATGAATAGAGACAAGTGCGCATACCAATTTTTAAAAAATTTCTTCTTGTAATGTGCTTCATAAAAATATGAGTATACCTCAATGTTTTTATTCCATTTATAGGCTACTCGAATCTCCTTTCAGTTTATTTAAAATATACTTTACATAATAAAAATTTAGTATAGATTACGAAAAAAAATGAATGAAAAGAAAATTCTTTACATTAAAATATCAGAAAAGTTTAAAAATATAAAGATTTCTATTAAATAAAGTGATAAAATGAATGTGTATTCATTTTTTGGAGGGGATGTATGTGAAAGAAAAGGTAGTTATTATAACAGGTGGATCGAGTGGAATGGGAAAAGGAATGGCGACTCGTTTTGCAAAAGAAGGGGCACGAGTTGTTATTACAGGACGTACAAAGGAAAAACTAGAGGAAACAAAGTTGGAAATTGAACAATTTCCGGGGCAAGTATTACCTGTACAAATGGATGTAAGAAATACGGATGACATTCAGAAAATGATTGAACAGATTGATGAGAAGTTTGGTCGAATTGATGTTTTAATAAATAATGCAGCTGGAAACTTTATTTGTCCAGCAGAAGATTTATCTGTGAATGGTTGGAATTCAGTCATTAATATTGTGTTAAACGGTACATTTTACTGTAGCCATGCTGTCGGAAAATATTGGATTGAAAAAGGTATAAAAGGGAATATCATTAACATGGTAGCAACATATGCATGGGATGCAGGTCCAGGAGTTATTCATTCGGCTGCAGCGAAGGCAGGGGTATTAGCGATGACGAAGACGCTCGCTGTTGAGTGGGGACGTAAATATGGAATACGAGTTAACGCTATCGCGCCAGGACCAATTGAACGTACGGGCGGTGCTGATAAATTATGGATTTCAGAAGAAATGGCTAAGCGTACGATACAAAGTGTTCCGCTTGGAAGGCTGGGTACGCCAGAAGAAATCGCTGGTCTAGCTTATTATTTATGCTCAGATGAAGCTGCGTACATAAATGGAACTTGCATGACAATGGATGGAGGACAACATTTACATCAATATCCATTTTAAAAGGGATAAAAAAATGAATGTTTGATTCATTTTTTTATGGTTAAATGTGACGGAATTGTGACATATGAAAGAAAAGTGTTTACAAGAGGTCATATATACGTTATATTTAAGACCTCTTTTTTCTTCATAGTAGAATTGCTAATTCCCCTTAGCATTTTACCCCTCTAATCCCTTCAGGAAAACTGAAGGGATTTTTTATTATTTTTCCGTAAATATCATGTTATAATTTTTGAAAAGTAAAGGGAGGGAAGCACGTTGATAGATGCATTAGATGTAATGAGTAACTTGGATAAAGTCCTTCCTTATTATCAAGCTATTTTTAGTGCTGATGAGCATACTGTAATTGGATATGAAGTAGTAGGACGTATTCAAACAGAAGAGGGCATACAAAGTTTAGCTTCTTTCTTTCACGATGATTCGATTCCAAGTGAATTTCAACTGGAAGCGGATAATATTATAGTAGAAAAAGCTTTAAATCGTTATTTAGAAAGCGATCAAAAATTATTATTATTTATACATCGGAATGCTAATGTATTAATGAATGATGATGATGAAAGCTTGCTTCAACTTTTATTGAGGTATGAAGAACAAGGTTTAAATTTAAAACAAATTGTTTTAGAGATTACAGAACATGAATGTAAAGAAGATATAGAGCAATTTAATCATTTGCTTATGTATTATCGTACATATGGTATTCAAATTTCGATTAATAAAGTCGGAACGGGCACAAGTAATTTAGAGCGTATTAGCGTGTTAGCACCTGATATTTTAAAAGTAGATTTAACGAATTTAAGGCAAACAGCACTTTTACAATCTTATCAAGATATTTTATATTCTTTATCATTACTTGCTAGAAGAATTGGTGCAACTTTGTTATATGAAGAAATAGATGCTTTTTATCAACTGCAATATGCTTGGAAGAACGGCGGAAGATATTATCAAGGTAATTATTTGAAAGAATGTTTACCTGATTTTATTGAAACGAATGTTTTGAAAGAGCGACTTGGTAATGAATGTCATCAGTTTATTCAGCATGAAAAGAAGAAGTTACAAAAAATTTATAATTTGACAGAGATGTTACGCGATCGCATTGGCGATGTTTTATCAAAACAAAAAAAGAATGAAGATATAAATGATTGGTTATTACAATTTAGTCAAAGTGTATCACAGTGTAGTTTTCGTATATTTATTTGTAATGAAGATGGTTTCCAACAATCAGGAAATGTTATGAAAAAAGATGGAGAATGGATTGTGATGCCGGATTATTATATGAAGAACTGGAGTTGGCGCCCGTATTTTCTCGAGAATATCATGAAAATGCGTTTTGAGAATAAGGCAAGGCTTTCAGATTTATATGCAGATATCGAAACGGGCGAAATGGTACGAACATTTTCTTTCCCAATAGATGATGACAACTTTTTATTTATAGATTTATCTTATGAATATTTATATGAAGAAGATGTTTTATTTTAATGCACGAAGAGATTCGTGCATTTTTTGTTTGTTTTTATCATAAATTGGTAATAGTGAAAATGGTGATGAAAATGCTGTCTATCGTTGTAAAGATTTTACGAACGAAATCTGTCCTTTCTTTGCATAATCATTGTTACAATGAATACTACAAAGACAAGTTCTTTTAAAAGGAAGGTGAAAAAATGAGGAAATATGGAATATGGCTTGTTCTATTTGTATGTGTTGCCTTTCTAGTTGGTTATAGTGTTACGACTGTTTTAGGGAAAGAGGAAGTGAAAGTTGATCGGAAAGAAGTATTTACAACGATACAAAAAGGCTATGAAACCCAGTTTTCAATTCGTGGGAAGCATTTGCCGATGAATAAGATGATAGAGACGTTATCACCGTATTTTACAGATAATTTCCTTCAAGTGTTTACAGATGAAAATAGCAGAAGTGATAAACAAAGTGGTGAATATTTACTTCCGGCAAAAGAAGCACCGTTTTCTTTTAATTCAGAAACGAAAATATCGTATGATGAAGAACATAAAAATTTATATGTATATGAGCGGACAAAAAGTGGACAATATCAAATTGTAACATTGAAAAGGGATCAAGATAAATGGAAGTTAGCAGGATATCATGAAAGTCAGGAACTCTTAACTGAAATAAAAAGGTTGCAACAATTATAAAGTGAAACTTTTAATCAGTGGGAGGGATTACTAGCCCATCTAACTCCTTTGCTTTAGCTAAATTTTTGGGGTTTTACTACCTACAAATAGCGGGATAAGAATAGGAATAGGTATTTACCTATTCCTATTCTATATTGAGTAGTTTTTGTAACTTTTCAATTTGAAAACCTGCAACTACTTCGCCATCAATTACGACTGTTGGAGTTGAATAAGAATCATAGTCGTTTAAAAGACGATTGCGAGCAGCAGCGTCTTTTTTTACGTCAAATTCTTCATATGCAACGTTATTATGCTTCAAAAATTCTTTAACAATAACACATGGCGGACAATCAGGTTGTGTATAAACCTCAATTTTTTTCATTGTAATTCCTCCTTTTTTCTGTTTTTTATTATATTCTTCCAGTATAAAAACCGCAATAAAGAAGGGGAAATATGTTCTTTCTGTTTTTTCCTTCGCATTTCGACAAATTTTTAGTTGAGTTTCTGGCCAATAACCTTTATCCTAGAGTGTGGAACATTTTTTCTGTTATGACGGATAGAATGAGTATAGCTGTAAAACCTATTGGTAGGAAGATCAGAGAAAGGAGAGATTTCATGTCTCTACTCCAAGGAATTTTAACTCGACTTGTTAGTCTACAAGAACAAGCTGAAAGCGGTGAAGTAGCACAACGCTATTTTGAAGTGAACGGTGAGCGCAAATGTAGCGTGAAATTTTTCGATAAAAGTGAAATGTATGAGTTAGAAGTGTATCAACAAGGTGAAAAACCTCAAGTGTACCAATTCGATAATATCGACATGGTTGCAATTGAGATTTACGATATCATTTCTTGATACATATAAAAAAGGTACTGCCATATGGCAGTACCTTTTTTAGTTCTATTACTTTCCAGCGTAATGTATAGAATTTTTTTATTTTTCCTACAATGGTATTAAAATGAAAATTTAATCTGTGTAAGTTTGCCTATCCATGTGGATAAGTAGTCCCGCCAACCGGATGAATATGTGAAGCTAAACTTCTCACAATTGCTGGGTTCTGCAAATAGTGGGAGAAATATAACTAGGAGGTTATCGTATGGAACATTTACCAGTTGTGATTTGTCCTAATTGTCAAAGCTCTGCTGAGATTACTCATGTATTAACGGCTCAATCTAATCAAAATGTAATTTATACGTGCCAAGTTTGTCACTTTGTAATTCGAAATATTGAAACGAATAAAGGATAGGAAGTTATAATTTTAGTTTTTGTCCCATACAATGAGAATACGAAAAGTCTGTCTAATTGAAAGGACGTGACTCTGTGGACGGTGCACATAAATTTTACAATGTTTCAGAGAGACATTTAAATTTTGATATGGTCTTTAGCCGTATTTGTAGTTTCATTGAAAAGGATCCACGAAATTTATATCGATTATCCATTGGGACAGACTCGCAAGCACATCAAAAGGATACGAGGTTTATTACAGCAATCCATATTCATCGTGTTGGAAAAGGTGCCTGGGGTTGTTTACACCATAGATCAGTAAAAGATAAGCCAGCAACCTTACGTGAGAAAATATATTTAGAAACGCAGTTTAGTCAAGAAATCGCATGTCTATTTACACCTACTCATATACAAACAATATGGGAGTTATTGCATCCTTATGCTCAAGATGGGGCTGGATTCATAATGGAAATTCATTTAGACATTGGGAATGATGGTTTAACAAAGGAATTTATTTTAGATATGACAGAAAAAATTCGAGCGATGGGATTAACTGCAAAAATTAAGCCGGATGCTTATGCGGCGTTTAGCTATGCAAATCGATATACGAAATGACTTTTTGTATGTTTACAATTGCTACATATCTTTTGGTAAAAACTGAATATTACATCTATTAAATAGGTTAAATTTTTTATATAATAAGAGTAACGATGCGATTGTAAGGAGAGGGGTATATGCAAAGGGAAGTTGTTTTAACGAAGGAAGAAGAAAGTTTACTACTAGATATTTTATTTCAGCAAAATTATGCAAGTGAAATTTTAGCTGTGGAACTTACAGATATTGAGAATGGTTTGAAACAGACGGATGTGATGCAATATAAAAAAATCACAAGGTTATTTTACAGATTAAAAAATAAAGGGTATTAAGCGCTACCGGAATGGTAGTCTTTTTTTTGTGCTGTATGCTAAAATAGCTGTGTGATTGTATTTTTATTGAAATAAATTTAGGACAAAATAATAATATGAAAACGCTGTCATAAAATGTGAATAGAGTTATGAACATAAGCAGGAAAAAGGGAAAATGGGGGATGTAATATGATTAGTATTCCGAAAGACGAATTTCAACAAATTCTTGTGAAGGATTTAATGATTTCATCGGAAAAAGTAGCTCATGTCCAAATTGGAAATGGTTTAGAACATGCTTTACTCGTTCTTGTGAAATCTGGATATTCGGCGATACCTGTCTTAGATCCAATGTATAAATTACATGGTTTGATTAGTACTGCCATGATATTAGATGGTATGTTAGGATTAGAGCGTATTGAGTTTGAAAGACTTGATGATATGAAAGTAGAGCAGGTGATGAAGGAAGATATACCTTTTCTTAAATTAGAAGATTCATTTGCAAAAGCTTTAGAAATGACAATTGATCATCCTTTTATTTGTGCTGTTAATGAAGAAGGCTATTTTGAGGGGATTTTAACACGTCGTGCTATTTTAAAATTGTTGAATAAGAAAGTAAGGCAACATAATCGATAACGTGAGAAAAGTGACTTCATAGAAACGAAGAAGTCACTTTTTTTCGTGCATATCACTTGTGTATGTATTATATTTAAAAAGACATAAAACATAAGGAAAGTTTGCGCTGGAAAATTGTATTTTCTGAATGAAAGCTTGTTGAAATAAGGTGTATGGAAGCTAAGGAAAGAGGGAGAAAGTTGCAAATTGATGATTTTCAAATGATGGTTGTGTTAGCTCAGGAATCAAATATGAGAAAAGCGGCGGAACGTTTATTTGTTTCCCAACCTGCGCTGAGTCAACGATTACAATCTATGGAGAAACAATGGGGAATGAAGTTTTTTATTCGCTCACAAAAAGGATTGACAATTACACCTGAAGGGGAAAAAGTTGCAAATTATGCCAAAGAAATGTTGCAAAAGGAAGAGGATATAAAAAGTGAGCTAGCTGTTTTTAGAACGGAAACTCATGGAACGTTAAAAATAGCTGTTGCATCAGTTATTGGTCAATATTGGCTTCCTCCTGTTTTGAAAAAGTTTGTGCATAAATATCCTTCTGTAAAGATATCGCTGTTTACTGGATGGAGTAGTGAAGTGCAAAAGCAGTTTTATGAAGGAGACGTTCATGTTGCTATACTGAGGGGAACACAAGAATATAAAGGTCAAAAGCAAAAATTATTTGAAGATGAACTGTATTTAGTTGATAAAGAAATAAAAGATATTTCGATGCTAAAAGAAACAAATAGGCCGTTCATTCAATTTAAAAGTGACTCGACTTATTATGGACAAATACAAAATTGGTGGTATGGTTTATTTTCTAATCCGCCTAAGCGAACGATTGTAGTTGACCAAATTGAAACATGCAAACAACTTGTTTTAAATGGTATAGGTTATGCCCTTTTACCTTCTACTGTTTTAAAGGAAGTACAGGAAAATATGTATAAAACACCTGTTCAATTGACGAGAGAAACATGGTTGTTAACAAGTGACTCAGCAAGGCAGTTGAAGCAAGTACAAGCATTTTTAGAAATTATAGAAGAAATTCAAAGGGAAAAATAAGATTATTATCTTGCTACTCGCTCTTTCGTTTGGTAGAGTAACATTATAAATGGATTTAGGAGGCAACAAGAATGAAAATGATGGACGCTAACGAAATTATTTCGTTTATTCAAAAAAGTGAAAAGAAAACTCCTGTAAAGGTATACATAAAAGGGGATTTAAAAGAAGTAACATTCCCTGAAACAGTACAAGCATTTGTGAATAAAAAATCAGGTGTATTATTCGGAGAATGGTCTGAAATTAAGACAAATCTTGATGAGAATAATAAGCACATCGTTGACTACGTTGTAGAAAACGATCGTCGTAATTCTGCAATCCCAATGCTTGATTTAAAAGGTATTAAAGCTCGCATCGAGCCCGGTGCTATTATTCGTGACCATGTTGAAATTGGTGACAACGCTGTAATTATGATGAATGCAACAATTAACATTGGTGCTGTAATTGGTGAAGGTTCTATGATCGACATGAACGCAGTACTTGGTGGACGTGCAACAGTCGGTAAAAACTGTCACGTAGGTGCAGGTGCTGTACTTGCAGGTGTTATTGAGCCACCTTCTGCAAAACCAGTTATCGTTGAAGATGATGTAGTAATCGGTGCAAACGTAGTTGTTTTAGAGGGTGTTACAGTAGGTAAAGGTGCAGTTGTAGCAGCGGGAGCTGTTGTAACAGAAGATGTGCCTCCATACACAGTTGTTGCAGGTACTCCAGCACGTGTAATTAAAGAAATTGATGAGAAGACAAAAGCAAAAACAGAAATTAAACAAGAGCTTCGTCAATTAAACCCAGAGAAATAAAAAGAAAAAAAAGCGTAAGAGCGTAAATGGGCTCTTACGCTTTTTATAGATAGAGGTGCAAAAATGACAGTAAGCAAATTTGTCCAAATTCGTAGAGATCTACATAGAATTCCAGAAATCGGATTTAAGGAATGGAAAACACAACAGTATATTTTAGATTATATAGGAACGCTTTCTCATGAATTTGTGGAAGTGAAGACATGGAAAACGGGTGTAATCGTTAAAGTAAATGGAAAAAATCCAGAAAAAATAATAGGTTATCGTGCAGATATAGACGGTTTACCAATTACAGAGGAAACTGGATATGAGTTTGCTTCTATTCATGAAGGAATGATGCATGCATGTGGCCATGATGTACATACAACAATCGGTTTAGGCCTTCTAACGAAAGCTGTGAGCGAAAGAATAGATGATGACCTTGTATTTCTATTCCAGCCAGCAGAAGAAGGACCAGGCGGTGCTCTTCCTATGTTAGAAAGTGAAGAGTTAAAAGAATGGAAACCAAATATAATTCTTGGTCTTCATATTGCACCAGAATACGCTGTAGGGACAATTGCAACGAAAGAAGGACTGTTATTTGCCAATACTTCAGAATTATATATCGATTTAAAAGGGAAAGGTGGCCATGCTGCCTATCCGCATACTGCAAATGATATGATTGTTGCAGCGAGTCATCTTGTTACACAGCTTCAATCCGTTATTAGTCGCAATGTAAATCCTCTTGATAGTGCAGTAATTACAATCGGAAAAATTACAGGTGGTACGGTTCAAAATATTATTGCAGAAAAATCTCGTTTAGAAGGAACGATTCGAACATTATCAGTAGAATCAATGAAGCGTGTGAAAAGCAGAATTGAGGCAATTGTTGCAGGTATCGAAGCTTCTTTCCAGTGTGAGGCGATTATAGATTACGGAGCAATGTATCATCAAGTATATAACCATGAAGAGTTAACGAGAGAGTTTATGCAATTTGTACATAAACAAACAGATATGAATGTTATTACATGTACTGAGGCAATGACAGGTGAAGATTTTGGTTATATGCTTCGAGAAATCCCTGGATTTATGTTTTGGCTTGGAGTAAATTCAGAATATGGTTTACATCATGCGAAATTAAAGCCAGACGAAGAAGTGATTGAAAAGGCAATTACATTTTTAAGCCAATATGTAAAGTGGAAAGGGAATAGAAAATAAAACTTCCGCTTTCTTGAAGTTTCCAAAAAAAATTTTGTTCTGAGGTGTAAGTAACGCTCGTATAGATTGATTTTAGGCGTTTACATACAAATGAAAGAATAAAGTTAATTGGACTGTTTTAATAATGAGCAGGGGGTTTTTAGCCACTGCTCATTATTAATTATTTGACTAACTTATATATGTTTACTTTTAGTATGAAAAGTGTGTAAAATCAATGTGAAACATAGAAAAAAGGGTGGGGAATTACGTGCAAATTAGCAGTGCGATTTTATGTTTCGTCTTATATGCGTATGTTATTATTGCGGCGGTTTATTTTGGGATAAGTTTTTATGCCTATCGTCTAGTAGATAATAATGAATATGACGAAACATACAAATGGGTGAAGAGATATTTATCACCTGTACTAGAAATTATGAATGGGTTTGTGCTCTTTTTATTTATTGGATTAATTGCTTTCTCAACGAGTTTAGTAGGGAATAAAACTACGTTATTTGTATTGGGTATCATTATTTTTATGCTGTTAGGAATAAGGATTGGTAATACGGTCTTTTGGAATGAAAGAAAAGTAGATGGTTGGACGGGAATGTTAATTCCGTTTATGTTAGCTGCAATCGTGACAAATATAGAACATGAATATTATCAATTACATTTTTGGCTCATTATCGTTTTAACAATTCTTTCTGTTTTGTATATAAGCACAGTAGTACTAACATATATTGCACATGAAAAAGGAGATGTTAAAGGCACTCGTTTCTTTAGAGGACGGGCATTATTTTGGAGTGTGCCGACGATGGCAGTTATCGCGCTTATTGCGATATTAGTAAATGGATATCAATTTTCTAATTGGCAACTATTTTTAGAAAATTGGTGGATCTTTATCTTTTCGTTTATTGCTTTTTTAGGTGCAACGCATTATTTATTTCATCAACATCATTACATATGGGCGTTGTTATTTGCATTCATACAGCTGCTATTTGCCTTTTTTGGTCAAGAAACATTATTATTCGTTTTTGAAACATTTAGTTCGTTTGGAAATATATTTGTATTTGCTATGTTACTTGTTGGTATCGCTTTTTACTTGCAACAATATTTTTATATACAAAAACAAAAATAAGAGCTAATTACAGTTTTTGTGACGCATATAAAGTGTGTTACACTGAAAATAAATAGTACTTGAAGTTATTGGAGGAATTCCTGTGGGTGAGAAAGAAAAAGAGTTTGCTGTCATTGGACTTGGTCGCTTTGGTGGAAGTATTTGCCGAGAACTAGCTCAATTAGGTATGGAAGTAATGGCAATCGATTCAGATGAGGATAAAATTAATGAATTTGCAAATATAGCTTCGCATGCTGTAATTGCAGATTCAACAGATGAGATGGTATTAAAAAGCCTTGGTATTCGAAATTTTGATCACGTAGTCGTTGCTATTGGAGATAATTTAAATTCAAGTATTCTAACTACTTTGATTTTGAAAGAATTGGGTGTAAAAAATATTACTGTAAAAGCTCAAAATGATTATCATGAAAAAGTGTTAAGTAAAATAGGTGCAGATCATATTGTGCATCCAGAACGTGATATGGGAAAAAGGATTGCTAATAATATTGCATCAAGCAATGTGTTAGACTACCTTGAGCTTTCAGATGAGCATAGTATTGTAGAGATTATTGCGAATAAAAAAATTGATGGGCACTCTTTAATTGAATTAGATATTCGTGCGAAGTTTGGATTGAATATTGTAGCAATTAAACGAGGTAAAGAAGTTATCGTATCCCCTCGGGCTACGGAGAATATTCAAGCAGGAGATATATTAATTGTCATTGGTCATGACGATGAAGTGGATCGATTTAAACACTTTTTAAGATAAGAGAAAAGAAAAGGACAATGCCTTCATAGCATTGTCCTTTTTCTTATATTTCCATAATGATTGGTAAAATCATTGGACGGCGTTTCGTTTTCTCATATAGGAATGGAGCTAATGTGTCTGTAATTTCATTTTTAATTTCAGACCATTGTGTTGTTTTACGCTCCATTACTTTTTCTAAATGAGTTGTAATTAATGTTTGTGCATCATTGATTAAATCGCTGCTTTCACGCATGTAAACGAAACCGCGTGAGATGATATCAGGTCCTGCTGCAACTTTAAATTCTTTCATATCAATGCTTACAACTACAATTACAAGTCCTTCTTCAGAAAGGATACGACGATCTCGTAATACGATATTGCCGATATCCCCAATACCGTTTCCATCAATGTAGACCGAACCAGATGGGATTTTTCCAGCTACGCTAGCTTCATCAGAACGTAAAGCAAGAACATCGCCATTATCCATAATGAAGCAATTTTCTTCAGGGATACCACAATCATTTGCTATGTTCATGTGCATACGCTGCATACGATATTCACCATGAATTGGCATGAAGTACTTCGGTTTAATTAGACGTAACATTAACTTTTGTTCTTCTTGTCCACCGTGTCCACTTGTATGGATATTTGAAAGTTTCCCGTGAATTACATCAGCGCCAGCGCGGTACAACATGTTAATTGTACGACTTACGCTAATTGTATTTCCTGGAATTGGTGAAGAAGAGAAAACAACTGTATCTCCAGGAATAATTTGAATTTGGCGGTGTGTACCGTTTGCAATACGTGAAAGTGCTGCCATCGGTTCACCTTGACTACCTGTACATAAAATAACAACTTTATTAGCTGGTAAGCGGTTTAGTTGAGATGCATCTATGAATGTATCTTTCGGGCAACGAATATAACCAAGGTTTTGTCCGATTTCAATCGCTGCTTCCATACTTCGACCAAACACAGCTACTTTACGGTTGTTTTCAACAGCAGCTTCAATAACTTGTTGTAAGCGGTGAATATTTGATGCAAAGGTTGCGAATATAATCCGTCCGTCTACTTTACGGAAAATGTCTTGAATGCTATCACCAACGCGACGCTCAGACATAGTAAAGTTTGGAACTTCACTGTTCGTACTATCAGATAATAGACATAGCACGCCATCTTTACCGATTTCAGCCATTTTTGTTAAATCAGCTGGTTCACCAACTGGTGTGAAATCAAATTTGAAATCACCTGTATGAACAACTTGACCTTGAGGTGTTTTCACAACAACGCCGTACGAATCTGGAATACTGTGAGTTGTACGGAAGAAGGATACAGACGTTTTTTTGAATTTAATAACGTCATCTTCTTGAATTTCGTAAAGTTTTGCTTTACGAAGTAAGCCGTGTTCTTCTAATTTGTTTTTGATGAGTGCAATTGCTAATTTTCCGCCGTAAATCGGGATGTTCACTTGACGTAATAGGTAAGGGATTCCGCCGATATGATCTTCGTGACCATGTGTAATGAATAACCCTTTAATTTTATCTTCGTTTCGCACAAAATAAGTGTAGTCTGGTATTACATAATCGATTCCGAGAAGTTCGTCCTCTGGAAATTTAATTCCAGCATCAATTATAATAATTTCATCTTGAAATTGAACAGCGTATGTATTTTTACCGATTTCACCAAGCCCACCGAGAGCAAATACAGCAACTTGGTCGTTTTTTAGAAATTTCATATCGCTATACGATTTCCGCTAATGTTAAATCAGCGTTTTCTTTTTCATATTCAAGATGAGCGCCAGTAACAGACTGAACAAACTCGATATTATATGCGAACTTATTTAATTTTGTACGAACATCCTTTTCAGACGTAGCCTCTAAATATAAAACTTTTGTATTTTCACGTACTGGAACCTCAGTTAATTTTTCTTGATAAAATACTTTAAAAATCATTTGGAAAACCTCTCCTTGTCTATGTTTTGCATTATCTGTTACTTATTATAAAGCAAACAGTCACGATTTTCATGTTTTTTCGAATGAGAATGAAGAAAAAGCCCGAAATGGGCACAATTTAAGCGATTGTCTTTTTACGGACTAGACCGTTTAAATAACGCTTGAGCTTTTTCTTCAGCTTCTTCAGCATGATTACTCCTTCCTTTCCTTATTTTAAACATGCATATTACTAGTGAAAATTCTATCTCTGATATAAGAGATAGGACAAAAGTGAATGGTGAGTCTTGTCCTTTCCCATACAGTGAAAGTTATTCTATAGTAACGATTAGTAGCCGTTAGTTATAGGTATAGTATGAGGAAGAATGGAAAAGAAAATTCATCCGAACAAGTATCCACATGTTTTACTAATATATATATGCAAAGTTTACAAATAAGGTCAGAAAGGGAACGCTTTCTTCACAGATGTTTAATATGTTATACTTTTTTTTAGAATTTGAAAAGTGATATTCAAAATAGGAATATAGAGTGCCAGAAAGGATTTTGACAAATGAATGATAAAATTGTCTTTTTTGATATTGATGGAACATTATTAGATCATGATAAAAAAATTCCACAATCTACACGAGATGCAGTAAAACAGTTACAAGAAAAAGGTGTACATGTAGCAATTGCGACAGGGCGCGCGCCATTTATGTTCGAAGATATTCGTAAGGAACTTGATATACATAATTATGTTAGTTTTAATGGACAATACGTTGTCTTTGAAGATGAGGTAATATTTAATAATCCGTTACATCCAGATTCTTTACATAAGTTTACTCAGTTTGCAAAACAAGAAGGATATCCACTTGTATATCTTGACCATCAAGATATGAGAGCATCAGTGGAATATCATGATTATGTGAAAGAAGGCTTTGGAAGCTTAAACTTTGAGCATCCACCATATGAGCCTAATTTTTATGAGGAACGTAATATTTATCAAACACTACTTTTTTGTGAAGTAAATGAAGAGGAAAAGTTTATTAATCATTATCCAGATTTTCATTTTATTCGTTGGCATGCATATTCAATGGATATCATTCCGAATGGTGGTTCTAAGGCAAAAGGAATTGAGAAATACATTGAAAAGTTAGGTTTTAATCGTGATCAAGTGTATGCATTTGGAGATGGTTTAAATGATTTAGAAATGATCGAAGCCGTTGGCACAGGTATTGTGATGGGAAATGGCCATGAAGACTTGAAAAAACTTGCAAATCATGTGACAAAGGATGTTAGTGAAGACGGTATATATCATGGACTAAAGTGGGCTGGATTGCTATAAGTGAATATGGAACCCATTTCATAATAAAGAGGCGGAAGATTAACTTCCGCCTCTTTATTATTATCGCTCTAGAGGTTTGGAATCATCAGGAGCGGCAAAAGGATTTTCTTTATTGATATGGTCATAGAACATAACGCCATTTAAATGGTCAATCTCGTGTTGGAATACGATTGCTGGTAAACCTTTTAAACGTAATTTTACTTCTTCCCCGTTAATAGAAGTTGCTTTTACTGTAATTCTTGTATAACGAGGAACATAACCAGGTACTTCGCGGTCTACAGATAGACAGCCTTCACCGCCCTGTAAATATGTACGTTCAACAGAATGGCTAATGATTTTTGGATTGAATAATGCATGGCTATATAATGTACCGTCCGCATCGGTTACATGAACTGCAATCATTTTTTTTGAAACACCGATTTGCGGAGCCGCTAATCCGATTCCAGGGCGTAAACTATATTTTTCAGCCATTTCAGGATCTTGGCTATTTATTACAAATTCAATCATTTCTTTTAGGGTAGTTGTATCTTTTTCGCTTGCCGGTAATGAAACATCTTCTGCAACGTTGCGCAAAATAGGATCTCCTTCGCGAATAACATCTTTCATTGTAAGCATATGTAATCTCTCCTTTCCTCTTTAGTCTACCAAAGGAGATGGAAAAAGTCATCGGCAAGAAAGGGAAGGTATTTTGGAAATCGTTCTATTATAGAGTATTTATGTATGTGATAAACAGAAAAAGACGGCAAAGCCGTCTTTTTCTTTCCATAGTTGTTTCGTTTTACATTAGCGAATGCAAGCAGCACCAACGATAATTAAAAGAATAAACAACACAACGATTAAGGCGAAGCCGCGTCCAGACCCGCCACAAGAACCGCCATAACCGTAGGAAGGATATGAACAAGTTGGATAGCAATATGAGTATCCGTACATGAGATGACCTCCTTTATCATTTCCCGCTAATACTGCGGTTACTATAATGTATGGAAGAGAGGGTAGAAATGTATAGGTATTTACCTAAAAAAGGAAGGATAGTTTGTATATTTTTGTTACGAAGAGAGAAAAACTAAAGAGAATTAAATCGTTTACATATTATTCTAAGAGAAAAAATAAGTGAAAAAGGGAATAATATAACAGTAGGTCAATGCTTACTAATACAGATGTAAAAAATAAAAACACGTTTGTGTAGTAGAAACCTGCATATTATTTATAAAAAAACGTATTCAAAGTAATTGACATCGTAATTAGAATAGTTGTAAACTAAAAAACGTGATCAAGATTGTATTAATATGTTTCTGAAAAAACATTAGTACAGATTGTTAGGTACACAAAATTATTCTCAACCGACAGATAAACATGTTGGTTTACATCGTTGCGCTTTTTAAACTGGAAAATAGCCAGTGAAAGCGTTTCAGAATATGGTTCAAGAGAGGAAGAGGTGAACGGAATGGGTACTAAAACAAAAAAGACCCTATTTAATGTTGATGAGCAAATGAAAGCTATCGCAGCTCAATTTGAAACATTACAAATTTTAAATGAAAACGGTGAAGTTGTGAATGAAGCAGCTATGCCTGAATTATCTGATGATCAATTAAAAGAATTAATGCGTCGTATGGTGTATACTCGCGTATTAGATCAACGTTCTATTTCTTTAAACCGTCAAGGACGTTTAGGTTTCTACGCACCTACAGCTGGACAAGAAGCTTCTCAATTAGCGAGTCATTTCGCACTTGAAGCAGAAGACTTCATCTTACCAGGATACCGTGATGTACCACAATTAGTATGGCACGGACTTCCATTATATCAAGCATTCTTATTCTCTCGTGGACACTTCATGGGTAACCAAATGCCTGAGAATGTAAATGCATTAGCTCCACAAATCATTATCGGTGCGCAAATCATCCAAACTGCTGGTGTTGCGTTAGGTATGAAACTACGTGGTAAAAAATCTGTTGCAATTACTTACACTGGTGACGGTGGTGCTTCACAAGGTGACTTCTACGAAGGTATGAACTTTGCAGGTGCATTCAAAGCTCCAGCAATCTTCGTTGTTCAAAACAACCGTTATGCAATCTCTACTCCAGTAGAAAAGCAATCTGCAGCTAAAACTGTAGCACAAAAAGCAGTAGCAGCAGGTATTTACGGAATTCAAGTAGACGGTATGGATCCATTAGCTGTATACGCAGCAACTGCTTTCGCTCGTGAGCGCGCAGTAAATGGCGAAGGTCCTACTTTAATCGAGACTTTAACATTCCGTTACGGTCCACATACAATGGCTGGTGATGACCCAACTCGTTACCGTACAAAAGATATCGAAAACGAATGGGAACAAAAAGACCCAATCGTACGCTTCCGTAAGTTCTTAGAAGCTAAAGGCCTATGGTCTCAAGAAGTTGAAGAGACAGTAATCGAAGAAGCAAAAGAAGATATCAAACAAGCAATTGCTAAGGCTGACCAAGCTCCAAAACAAAAAGTAACTGATTTAATGGAAATCATGTACGAAAAAATGCCTTACAACTTAGCTGAACAATATGAAATCTACAAAGAAAAGGAGTCGAAGTAAGCCATGGCTCAAATGACAATGATTCAAGCAATCACTGATGCTTTACGCGTTGAAATGAAAAATGATCCTAACGTACTTGTATTTGGTGAAGACGTTGGTGTAAACGGCGGTGTATTCCGTGCTACTGAAGGTTTACAAGCTGAATTTGGTGAAGATCGTGTAATGGATACTCCACTTGCAGAGTCTGGTATTGGTGGACTTGCAGTTGGTCTTGCACTTGAAGGATTCCGTCCAGTTCCAGAAATCCAATTCTTCGGTTTCGTTTTTGAAGTAATGGATTCAATTTCTGGTCAATTGGCTCGTATGCGTTACCGTTCTGGTGGACGTTGGACTGCTCCAGTAACAGTTCGTTCTCCATTCGGCGGTGGTGTTCATACTCCTGAACTACATGCTGATAGCTTAGAAGGATTAGTGGCTCAACAACCTGGTCTAAAAGTTGTTATTCCATCTACTCCATACGATGCTAAAGGTCTTTTAATCTCTGCGATTCGTGACAACGATCCAGTTATCTACTTAGAGCATATGAAATTGTATCGTTCATTCCGCCAAGATGTACCAGAAGGCGAATACACAATTGATTTAGGCAAAGCTGATATCAAACGTGAAGGTACAGATGTATCTGTTATCGCTTACGGTGCTATGGTTCACGCTGCATTAAAAGCTGCTGAAGAACTTGAAAAAGAAGGTATCTCTTTAGAGGTTGTTGACTTACGTACAGTTCAACCATTAGATATCGAAACAATCATCGCTTCTGTTGAAAAAACAGGTCGCGTAGTTGTAGTTCAAGAAGCTCAAAAACAAGCTGGTATTGCAGCTAACGTTGTAGCGGAAATTAACGACCGTGCAATCTTAAACTTAGAAGCTCCAGTTGTACGTGTTGCAGCTGCTGATACAGTATTCCCATTCTCTCAAGCAGAGAGCGTATGGTTACCAAACCACAAGGATATTGTTGAAGCTGTAAACAAAGTAATGAACTTCTAATTTTTAGTTTTTCATGTGCAAAAGAAATCAGCACATGCTGGTTTCTTTTGCACATATTCCATAATAATGAAATGAATCAGGGGGCTGAATTCCGTGGCATTTGAATTTAAACTACCAGATATCGGTGAAGGTATCCACGAAGGTGAAATCGTAAAATGGTTTATTAAACCAGGCGATGAAGTAAATGAAGACGATGTACTTCTTGAAGTACAAAATGATAAAGCAGTAGTAGAAATCCCTTCTCCTGTTAAAGGTAAAGTACTTGAAGTACTTGTAGAAGAAGGAACAGTTGCAATCGTAGGAGATACATTAATTAAATTTGATGCTCCTGGATACGAAAACCTTAAATTTAAAGGTGACGATCATGATGAAGCTCCAAAAGCTGAAGAAGCAGCAGTAGAAGCTCCAGCAGCGGAAGCGACTCCAGCAGCAACTGCAGAAGTAGTAAATGAGCGCGTAATCGCTATGCCATCTGTTCGTAAATACGCTCGTGAAAAAGGTGTAGACATTCATAAAGTAGCTGGTACTGGTAAGAATGGCCGTATCGTAAAAGCTGACATCGATGCATTTGCAAATGGTGGACAAACTGTAGCAGCAACTGAGGCTCCAGCAGCAGTAGAAGCTACTCCAGCAGCAGCGAAAGAAGAAGCACCAAAAGCACAACCAATTCCAGCTGGAGAATATCCAGAAACTCGTGAGAAAATGAGTGGTATCCGTAAAGCGATTGCGAAAGCAATGGTTAACTCTAAGCATACAGCTCCTCACGTAACATTAATGGATGAAGTTGATGTAACTGAGCTTGTTGCTCACCGTAAGAAGTTCAAAGCAGTAGCAGCTGACAAAGGTATTAAATTAACTTACCTTCCGTACGTTGTTAAAGCTTTAACATCTGCATTACGTGAATACCCAATGTTAAACACTTCTTTAGACGATGCATCTCAAGAAGTAGTTCATAAACATTACTTCAACATCGGTATCGCAGCTGATACAGACAAAGGTCTATTAGTACCAGTTGTTAAAGATACAGATCGTAAGTCTATCTTCACTATTTCTAACGAGATCAACGATCTTGCTGGTAAAGCACGTGAAGGTCGTCTAGCTCCAACTGAAATGAAAGGTGCTTCTTGCACAATTACAAACATTGGTTCTGCAGGTGGACAATGGTTCACTCCAGTTATCAATCACCCAGAAGTAGCAATCCTTGGTATTGGCCGTATCGCTGAAAAACCAGTTGTGAAAAATGGCGAGATCGTTGCAGCTCCAGTATTAGCATTATCTCTAAGCTTTGACCATCGTTTAATTGACGGCGCAACTGCTCAAAAAGCGTTAAACCAAATTAAACGTCTATTGAATGACCCACAATTATTAGTAATGGAGGCGTAATAACAATGGTAGTAGGAGATTTCCCAATTGAATTAGATACAGTCGTTGTTGGTGCAGGTCCTGGTGGATACGTTGCGGCAATTCGTGCAGCACAATTAGGTCAAAAGGTAGCAATTATTGAAAAAGCTAACCTTGGTGGCGTATGCTTAAACGTTGGATGTATTCCTTCAAAAGCGTTAATCAATGCAGGTCATCGTTATGAGAATGCAATGCATTCTGATGACATGGGTATCACTGCAGAGAACGTAAAAGTTGACTTTACAAAAGTTCAAGAATGGAAAAACGGCGTAGTTAAGAAATTAACTGGCGGTGTTGAAGGCCTTCTTAAAGGTAACAAAGTTGAAATCATTCGCGGTGAAGCTTACTTCGTAGATGCTAATACATTACGCGTTATGACTGAAGATGCAGCTCAAACTTATACGTTTAAAAATGCTGTTCTTGCAACTGGTTCTACACCAATCGAAATTCCAGGATTCAAATACTCTAAACGTGTTATCAACTCTACAGGTGCTTTAAGCTTACCTGAAATTCCTAAAAAACTTGTTGTAATCGGCGGCGGTTACATCGGTATGGAATTAGGTACTGCATATGCTAACTTCGGTACAGAAGTTACTGTAGTAGAAGCTGGCGACGAAATCTTAGCTGGTTTCGAAAAAGCTATGAGCTCTGTTGTTAAACGTGCTCTACAGAAAAAAGGTAACGTAAATATCCATACAAAAGCTATGGCTAAAGGCGTTGAAGAAACAGAAACTGGCGTAAAAGTTAGCTTTGAAGTTAAAGGTGAAATCCAAACTGTAGAAGCAGATTACGTATTAGTAACTGTAGGTCGTCGTCCAAACACTCAAGAAATCGGTCTTGAGCAAGTTGGAGTTAAAATGACTGACCGCGGCATCATCGAAATCGATGAGCAATGTCGTACAAATGTACCAAACATCTATGCAATCGGTGATATCGTTCCTGGACCACCATTAGCTCACAAAGCTTCTTACGAAGGTAAAGTAGCTGTAGAAGCAATTAGTGGCCATGCATCAGCTATCGATTACATCGGAATTCCTGCAGTATGCTTCACTGATCCAGAATTAGCATCTGTTGGTTACACTAAAAAACAAGCTGAAGAAGCTGGAATGACTGTAACTGTATCTAAGTTCCCATTCGCTGCTAACGGTCGTGCATTATCATTAAACAGCACTGACGGTTTCCTACAACTTGTAACACGTAAAGAAGATGGTCTTCTTGTAGGTGCTCAAGTTGCAGGTGCAGGTGCTTCTGATATTATCTCTGAGATCGGTTTAGCTATCGAAGCTGGAATGACAGCTGAAGATATCGCTCAAACAATCCATGCTCACCCAACATTAGGTGAAATCACAATGGAAGCAGCTGAAGTTGCTCTTGGAATGCCAATTCACATTGTAAAATAATTTAAGTAATGTAAATAGCCCCTCTCTTATTGTAAGAGAGGGGCTATTTTTATTTTCATCAAATGATTTGCAAGGTCTTTAAACGTACTTGTCGAATGAATATATAATACTTTAACAAATGATTTAGGCGTAACTTACTTCAAAGGTAATATATATCATCCTATAATATGTAATTGATTCAAACTTAACCCCATATATTAATAAAATAGAGCATGTCAAAGGAGAAGGTTCCATGAAAATATTACATGTTATATTTTATCATTTACTACTATGGAGTGGCTTTTCCACTGTATTAACATTATCGAATGGTGATAAGTTTCATTATAAAGTCATTCTTTTTTTCGTATTCCTGTATTTAGCCTATGTAATAGCATATTTTGTATTACACGCAAGAAAGCAAGCTTTATTCCTTACATGTTCGAATTGTATACTATTTTTAATCATATTATCTATTTTTTAAATTAACGTTTATAAAAATACATTGTTCTTCCATTAAATAATTGTAACTCTCCTTCTAATTTCTTCGCTAAAAAACGGCAAAATTCATTCGCTTTCCCTTTGTCACCATATGTTGCATTAGGTGGTAAAGAAACTTGGATGAAAGATTGTTCATTTTCTATACCAACACCAATATAAATTGAGTCATACCGGTCGTGATTGGATTGAAGTTTTAATGTTGTTGTAGATGTATCTAAAATTTCATAAGGAAAAGCAGTATTTGTATACGTGTAATTAATTTGGGCCCCAGTTTTAGAAGTAACTGTTTTATAATAATGAAAAAGTTGTTTTATATCATCTACTGAAACAGATTGTTGATTGGATTTAGGTACAAGCGTAATAAAGGCATGTTGCATATAACTTCCCCCCTAACTTAGTAGAATACTATCATTCTACATCCTACTGAATTTTTTGACAATTAAAAGGAGTATTACATGTTTTGTTTAATATACTAGTAATGAAACGTGATGTAGAAAGGTGGAAACCAATGTTTGAAAAATTGTATGATGAGCATGAAAGTGTGAAGGTACGATTTTTAGGGTTTATGACACATGATACACGTTATGATTTTGGTGTTATTTATACAAATATGTTTTTTGGAAAGCCGCTCATTGTTTGTATGCAAACAGGAAGGTCTACTTTACTCGGACGAGATGATGTAGAGAATGTTCAATATATACAGGAGATTTTTAAATTAGGATCAGAAGAGGAAGCGAAGGAGTTAGCTCAGTTTTTCAAATTTCTTGTTCCGTCAACTTCTTTACATGCGGAATATGAAGAATAATTAGTGTGAAACAGTCGTACTTATAAATATGGCTGTTTTTTTATTTGAATATCGCATACTAATTTAAATTTAAAATATTTAATGTGTTATACTAAAAACCTATTGACGTAAAAAGTATAACATATTAAAATAAAGACAGAAAGTTAAGCGGTTACAAAAAAGTTTTTGGGATTATAAACTTAGGGGGAAATGAAAAATGGGAACAATCGTATGTCAAGATTGTGAAGGTACAATTGCACACTT
>NZ_JAKUFY010000082.1:0-23991 GCF_022663675.1 Bacillus cereus group sp. BfR-BA-01355 | reverse complement strand
TTGTTCCGCAGTAGCTCAGTGGTAGAGCTATCGGCTGTTAACCGATCGGTCGTAGGTTCGAGTCCTACCTGCGGAGCCATATTTATAGAGAAGTACCCAAGTGGCTCAAGGGGCTCCCCTGCTAAGGGAGTAGATCGCGAACGCGGTGCGAGGGTTCGAATCCCTTCTTCTCTGCCAGAACTGGCCCGTTGGTCAAGTGGTTAAGACACCGCCCTTTCACGGCGGTAACACGGGTTCGAATCCCGTACGGGTCATACTAAAAGAGATAGAAGAAGCTATGACAGATTATAAATAATAAGTTTAAAATAGGATTACCTTTTCTCATACATAAGAAAAGGTAATCCTATTTTTTGAATATGTTTTAACTTTCTATTGAATGTTCATCTTGTTTAATAACAACATGACTATATGCGGAGTGAAGAGTTTTGTAGCCTAAAAGTGCAATAGTTAAGGCAAGGCCTCCTGCTATAATAGCCACATTAAATCCTACATGGGCTCCAAAGTTATCAATAACTAAACCAGCTATCGCTGATCCTAGGGAGACTCCAATTCCAAGTCCTGTAATTGCCCAAGTCATTCCTTCGGTTATCTTTGATTCAGGTACGATTTTTTCCACAAGCCCCATAGTAATAATCATAGTAGGAGCGACAGATAGCCCTGCAAAGAAAACAATAACTACTAGCCAAGTAATACTGTTTACAAAAACTAGTGGCAGCATTGTTATCATGGAAAGTGTGACCGCTATTAAAAACTGATTATAGGGTGGGGTATTGAGTTTAAGAGTACCGAAAATAAGGCCTGCCAGGCATGAACCGATTGCATAGACAGAAAGTACAAAGCTAGCAGCTACTGTGTTTCCTTGCTGCTCAGCAAAAGCTACACTAACGACATCTATTGTGCCGAAGATAGTACCTATAGCAATGAGTGTGAATACTAGTACTCGCAAAGAACCAATTTTAAATACTGTTCCGTTGTTTGTAATGTCGCGAGGGTGTACAGGCGGTTCTGTGCTTTTTTGCATAGTAAATAGGCATACCCCGATTGTAAGAAAAACAGATGATAAAAGTGGCGCTGCTTCTGGGAAGAACATAACACTTAAACTGACAGATAATACAGGACCAATTATGAAGCAAATTTCGTCGACGACCGATTCGAAGGAAAATGCTGTATGCAATTTATGGGATCCGCGGTATAGTTTAGTCCAACGTGCACGTACCATAGCTGACATATTTGGCATACAACCTGCACATAAAGCGGATAGAAATAGCGTCCAATAAGGAGCTTCATATTTCGTACATAGAAGTAAGAGGATTGTAAAGAAAACGCTAATACCTGTAGTCGGAAGAAGTATGCGAGATTGCCCTAATTGATCAGCCATCCGAGAAATATGAGGAGCTAGTAAAGCTGATGATAATGTAAAGGTAGCTGCAACAGCTCCAGCAAGCCAATAGTCACCACTTACTTGAGATAACATGGTAACAATACCAATACCCATCATTGATATGGGCATACGAGCTATAAATCCTGCTAATGAGAATCCTTTTGTACCAGGAGCACTGAAAATCTCACGGTAGGAATTAAACATGATAATCACCACAATATTTGACGTGTACATATACATTCTTCATTCTTTTAACTCCTCCTCTATTTCATTAATACCTTCTATAAAAAGGGACAGTGAGTCAATGTAGGATATAGGTAAGAAGTTATATTATCTTGTAAGCTAGAAATAATTGACATACGCACCGTATGCCAATATCATATTAACATACGGAGAGTATGTCAATTGAAATGTTTTATCTCTGGATAGAGCCGATGTTTAAAGGAGTTATTCTTTTATATAGAGAACGATACTATAGTGCAATTCATTTTGAATAAAGAGAATGAATAGAAGTAGGAGGAAAAGATGATTAAAAAAACGAGAGCAGAAATGATTACTGAAACACGTGCTAAATTGCTGTGGGCAGCAAGAGAGGCTTTTGGTACAGTTGGATATGTAAATACGTCTATGGATGATTTTACAGCATCTGTCGGTTTAACACGTGGTGCAATTTATCATCATTTTGGTGATAAAAAAGGATTGTTAGAAGCAGTTGTAAAAGAAATTGATATGGAAATGGATAATAAATTAGGGAAAGTATCAGATGAAGCGGAAGGAAAATGGGAAGGGTTTGTTGGGCGTTGTCGTGCATATTTAACGATGGCACTTAATCCAGAAATTCAGCGAATCGTACTTCGAGATGCACCAGCAGTATTAGGAACTAGTTATTATCAATCATCACAGTCACAATGTTTAGTGACGATGGCCGAGATGCTTCAGCAATTAATGAAGGACTGTATTATTGAAAAGACGGACTGTGAAGCTTTAGCAAGATTTATAAATGGCGGACTAGTGGACCTTGCTTGTTGGATTGCGAATTCTGAAGATGCAGAGGCACGGTTGTCTAAAGCTTTGCATAGCCTATCACTTATATTGAATGGTTTATTATTAGAAAAGAATGCATAATTTTAACGGATATTTTTTAATATATAGTAATGATTAAAAGGGAGGTGATAAAGTAAAGGCTAATTCATTTATTTAACCGTATTCTATATAAGCTAATTGACGTCCATCTTGTAAGGGAATGATGTGATCAGTCAGTTTAATCTTATAATGTGATTACATTTTTTGTGAATGTTAGGATTTTTATTATAGAAAGTGAATTTAGTTACAGTGAGTAATTGAATCATACATTTTTATTCACAATCTAAAGAAAACACCTAATTTGGTATGGATTCCACACCTGATCTAACAACTTTACACTCTATGTGAAAAAGTTCACAAATAGGTCATAAATTGTGAAGTAATTCACAATAATACGTGCTACAATATGAATGTAAAGAAGTTAAACAACATTAAATTAGTATTTTAATTAATTACTTAAACAATCATAAAAAAATATATGTGAACAATAGAGAGGGGAAATTACCATGAAAAAAGGTATCAATCGTGTAGTATTAGTAGGAACAGGAGCTGTAGGTTGTAGTTACGCTTACTCAATGATCAACCAAGGTGTAGCTGAAGAATTCGTATTAGTAGATGTTAATGAAGCAAAAGCAGAAGGGGAAGCAATGGACTTAAGCCATGCGGTACCATTCTCTCCATCACCAACAAAAGTTTGGAGCGGTAGCTATGCAGATTGTAAAGATGCAGATCTAGTTGTTATCACTGCTGGGTTACCACAAAAGCCAGGTGAAACTCGTTTAGACTTAGTTGAGAAAAATACAAAGATCTTTAAACAAATCGTTCGCGGCATTATGGATAGCGGATTCGATGGAATCTTCTTAATCGCAACTAACCCGGTTGATATTTTAACTTACGTAACTTGGAAAGAATCTGGTTTACCGAAAGAGCGCGTAATCGGTTCTGGTACTACTTTAGACTCTGCTCGTTTCCGTTACATGTTAGGTGACTACTTAGATGTAGATCCACGTAACGTTCATGCTTACATCGTTGGTGAGCACGGTGACACTGAACTTCCAGTATGGAGCCACGCTACTATCGGTGTACAAAAACTAGAAACAATCTTAGCTAACAACGAACAGTACAAACAAGAAGACTTAGATAAAATCTTCGAAAATGTACGTGATGCAGCTTACCATATCATCGAACGTAAAGGTGCAACTTACTACGGAATCGGTATGTCACTACTTCGTGTAACTAAAGCGATCTTAAACAACGAGAACAGCGTATTAACTGTATCTGCATACCTTGAAGGTCAATACGGTGAGAAAGATGCTTACGTAGGTGTTCCAGCTGTTATTAACCGCGAAGGTGTACGTGAAATCGTAGAACTTGAGCTAAATGAAGAAGAAAAAGCGAAATTCGCTCATTCTGTAAAAGTATTAAAAGAAACTATGGCACCAGTACTATAATTAATTGCTAAATAATCCGGAAGTGGGGACCTGCTTCTTACTTCTGGATTTATATATAATTCAATATAAATTCCTTTTCCGGTTTCCCTTGTATATCCCCAATATACCCCTTTTGCTGGATAAGGGTCATTTATAGAAAAGAGCACTCTATTTTATATAGAGTGCTCTTTATGATTATTTTTTAGGTGTTAATCCTAACTTCTTTAAAATATCTGTCAGTGTACCGCTTTTTGATTTTTCTACAGGTGTTTGTGATTTAGATGCATCTGGACCTTTTTTCAAGAAGTTCTTTTCAACGAAGCGAATATCTTTTCCGTCGACAATTCCATCTTTATTAAGATCTCCGTCTTTTACAGTTAGTCCTTTTTTAATGTAGTTGCTAGCGATAATTTCAGCATCTTTAATATCGATTACTTTATCACCATTTACATCGCCGGCAAGGTTTTCGTCAGGTCTTGCATAATAATATTGGCCAAGCAGCTTACCGTCTTTTTCAGTACCAAGCTTCGTTGTTAGGCGGCTTGAAATGAGTTACTCGATGTTTCTGAATCACTGAAATAGGCAAATACACCTCCGAATGTAAGGGATAAACCAAGTGAAGCGGTGACAACTCCCATTCCTACTTTTTATTTTAATGACATAAGAAAGCCCTCCTAGTTAAATTTTCATAGTGACCGTTCGCAACAAGGATAAATAAGTAAACATAGTAGTCCACTATGAATTATAGTTACGGAAGATCTAAGTTCTTTATTGAGAGCGAGTATATGCTTATGAATTTTGCATTTCAATAAAATTGTGACAAAAAATGTTGAGAAACATTTTTTTATGACAGATTATTTTGTTTTGATTTTGAATGAAAAATAGCATGAAAAATAGGATAAATCTAATAAAATAAAGGTTGAGAAAAAATAATAGGTAAAAATATAGAAGAATAATAAAGCGTTTTCAATGAATATTCGTCAAAATTCGATATTTTACACGGAAATGTGAAGAAAAACTAACATTTTTAAGAAAAAAACGAATATTTTTTATAAATTAACAAGGATATTGCAGTTTTTCGCAGAAATAGTTAAAGTATAAAAAATTCTGTCATCTAAGTGAGGTGAGCATATTGAGTGTAATAAATTGTGAAGAAGTGAAACGAGATGAGTTTCATACAGAAAAGTACTATGAAAGTTATAACATCTTTGGCGCACATGTTGTGACGGAAGATGAGATTCAAGGGGTACGATTTACAGTGTGGGCTCCTCATGCGAAAGCAATGAGTGTTGTTGGAGATTTTAATGAGTGGGATTATGAGCAACATAAGATGCTACAAGTGACAGAAGAAGGCATTTGGTCCTTGTTTATACCGCATATTAAAGAAGGAGAAATATATAAATATGCGATTGAAACGTTGGCTGGTGACGTCATTTTAAAGGCAGATCCGTATGCTGTATATGCAGAAGTAAGACCGAATACGGCATCTGTAGTTTTTGATATAAAGGGATATGAATGGAATGATAAAAACTGGACTCGTAAGAAAAAGAAAAAAACGATTTATAAAGAAGCGATGACAGTTTATGAATTACATTTTGGTTCTTGGAAAAAGAAAGAAGATGGAACGCTGTATTCTTACAGGGAAATGGTAGAAGAGCTCATCCCGTATGTGGTGGAACATCAATTTACACATATTGAAATTATGCCGCTTGTTGAGCATCCATATGATCGTTCTTGGGGATATCAAGGAACGGGATATTATGCAGCGACGAGTAGATTTGGTACGCCGCATGATTTAATGTATTTTGTCGACGAATGTCATAAATATGGAATCGGTGTCATTTTAGATTGGGTGCCGGGGCACTTTTGTAAAGATGCTCACGGTTTATATTTGTTTGATGGCACACCGACCTATGAATATAAAGATAAAGATGTACAAGAAAATCCAGTATGGGGAACTGTCAATTTTGATTTAGGGAAGAGAGAGGTACGTAATTTCTTAATTTCAAATGCGTTATTTTGGATGAGATATTTCCATATTGATGGTTTCAGAGTAGATGCAGTTGCGAACATGTTGTACTGGAATAAAGAAGGACAAGAGCAAAGTAATGAGCATGCTGTTTCATTTTTAAGAGAGTTAAATGAAGCAGTGTTTGCAGAGGATGAAGATTTTCTTATGACGGCAGAAGATTCAACAGCTTGGCCACTTGTAACAACTCCAACGTATGAAGGTGGGCTTGGATTCAATTACAAATGGAACATGGGCTGGATGAATGATGTACTGAAATATATGGAGTGTGCGCCTGAATATAGGAAACACATTCATGAGAAAATGACGTTTTCTTTACTATATGCGTACTCTGAAAACTTCATATTACCACTTTCTCATGATGAAGTCGTTCATGGGAAAAAGTCGTTATTAAATAAAATGCCAGGTGATTACTGGGATAAGTTTGCTCAGCTTCGTTTATTATATGGATATTTCTTTACTCACCCAGGAAAGAAGTTACTTTTCATGGGAGGAGAATTCGGACAGTTTGATGAGTGGAAAGACCTTGAAGATTTAGATTGGAATTTACATGATTTTGAAATGCATCGTTATATGCATGATTACTTTAAAGAGCTCATAGCATTGTATAAGCGCTCAAAACCACTTTGGCAGCTTGACCATTCACCTGAAGGCTTTCAGTGGATTGATGCTAATAATAATGAGCAAAGTATTTTCTCTTTTATCCGCCAAGGGGATAAACAAGAAGATGCGTTAGTTGTCGTATGTAATTTTACGAAAGCTACATATGAAAACTATAAAGTAGGTGTACCAGATTTCGAGTATTATAACGAGATTTTAAACAGTGATGCTGAGCAATATGGCGGTTCGGGGCAAGTGAATAAGAAACGTCTTAAGACGATTCTAGAACCGTACCATAATCAAGCAGCACATGTAGAGATTACAATTCCACCATTTGGCGTATCCATATTACGACCAGTGAAGACGAGAAAGGGGAGCAAAAAACAAGATGGCTCAAAAACAAAAGTGCGTAGCAATGTTACTAGCAGGGGGAAAAGGTAGTCGTTTAAGTGCATTAACAAAAAATTTAGCCAAGCCAGCTGTTCCATTTGGTGGTAAATATCGCATTATTGATTTTACGCTAAGTAACTGTGCGAATTCTGGTATTGAAACGGTTGGGATTTTAACACAATATCAACCACTTGAACTTCATAATTATATCGGAATTGGAAATGCGTGGGATTTAGACCGAGTAAACGGTGGAGTCACAGTATTACCTCCTTATGCGGAGTCTTCAGGGGTGAAGTGGTATACAGGTACGGCAAGTGCCATTTATCAAAATTTAAACTATTTAAGTCAGTATGAACCGGAGTATATTCTTATTTTATCAGGCGACCATATTTATAAAATGGATTACAGTAAGATGCTAGATTACCATATTGAGAAAGAATCGGACGTATCCATTTCTGTTATTGAAGTACCTTGGGATGAAGCGAGTCGCTTTGGCATTATGAATACAAATGAAGAGATGGAGATTGTTGAGTTTGAAGAGAAACCACAATTTCCAAGAAGTAATCTTGCATCAATGGGAATTTATATTTTTAACTGGGCAATTTTGAAAGAGTATTTAGAGATGGATGCAAGAAATCCTGAATCTAGTAATGATTTCGGAAAAGATGTACTTCCACTTTTATTAGATGAAGGGAAGAAGCTAATGGCGTATCCATTTGAAGGATATTGGAAAGATGTTGGAACGGTGAAAAGCTTATGGGAAGCGAATATGGATTTACTTCGCGATGAAACATCGCTGAATTTAAACGATCGTAATTGGCGTATTTATTCTGTGAATCCAAATGAGCCACCTCAATATATTGCAGAAAAGGCAAAAGTAGAAGAATCACTTATTAACGAAGGATGCGTCATTGAAGGGGACGTGAAGCATTCTGTGTTATTCCAAGGGGTGACGGTGGAAGAAGGTAGTATGGTTATTGATTCTGTCGTTATGCCAGGAGCAAAGATTGGTAAAAATGTTGTGATTGAAAGAGCGATCGTTGGTTCGGAAATGGTTATTGAAGATGGAACAATTATTCGTCCAGAAAAAAATGTCGACGATGTAGTACTCATTGCTGAAGGGAAATAGAAAAGGGGGATGAAATGAATGGGAGAAAAAATGTTAGGAATTATTAATGCAACGGGAAGTTTTCCTTCCTTAAAGAAAGTAACAGGGCATCGTTCATTAGCGGCGTTACCGTTTGGGGGCCGTTACCGACTCATTGATTTCATGCTTTCAAATATGGTGAATTCTAATATTCATAGTGTAGCGGTTTTTACAAGTCATAAAAATCGCTCACTAATGGACCATGTTGGTTCAGGAAAACAGTGGGATTTAGATAGAAAACGAGACGGACTATTTTTATTCCCGCCAAATTGCCAATGTGACCAAGATGAGTTTGGGTCTTTTGCACACTTTAGAAGACATATTGATTATTTTCTAAGAAGCAGAGAAGAGTACGTTGTTATTACGAATAGCCATCTCGTAACAGCATTAAATTTCCAGGCGGTGTTAGAGCGACATATACATACGGCAGCTGATATTACGGAAGTTTGCCATGAAGGGGTTTCGCTTCAAACATACGTGTTAAAGAAACAATTATTGTTAGATTTATTTGAGACATATAAAGATGTGGAGCAATACAGTTTATTTGATGTAGTGAGAGAAAAGCGCGGAAAATCACTGCATATTGCTACGTATGAGCATACAGGATATGTAGCTATTATTGATTCGATTGAGAGTTACTATAAACATAGCTTAGAAATTTTGCAGCCTGCTATTTGGAAGCAATTATTTAAGAAAGAAGCGCCGATCTTTACGAAAGTAAAAGATGAGCCGCCAACTCGTTATCTAAAGGGTGCAGTCGTGAAAAATACAATGATTGCAAATGGCAGTATTATTGAAGGGGAAGTCGAAAACAGTGTTGTTTCCCGTTCGGTTAAAATTGGAAAAGGTTCAATTATTCGTAACAGTATTATTATGCAAAAGAGCCAAATTGGAGATAACTGTATAATAGACGGTGTTATTATTGATAAAGACGTGAAAATTGGCGACGGTGTCGTATTAAAAGGAAACATCGATGAGCCATATGTTGTAGAAAAAGGAAGCGTACAAAACAGTACGATTAATAGTTATTCCTAAAGAATCAGTGGGGGCTTTTTCTCCCACTGATTAAAGTTTTAATTTAAATGAAAACTCGAAGGGAGGAAGCTGCAAGAGGAGTATAAAAACTTTTCGCGCAGTGGGACAACAAGTGAATATTTTATTTGCAGTATCAGAATGTGTACCGTTTGTGAAATCGGGAGGATTAGCTGATGTAGCGGGTGCGCTCCCAAAAGAGCTGAAAAAATTAGGAGTGGACGTTCGTATTATACTTCCGAATTATAGTCTCATTCCGCAAAAGTTAAGAGATGGATGTACGTTACATAAAGTAATTAACGTCCCGCTTGGGTGGAGAAATCAATATTGCGGAATTTTAAAAGGTGAGCAAGACGGAATTACGTATTACTTAATAGATAATGAATATTATTTTAAGAGAGATTCTCTGTATGGTCATTATGATGACGGGGAGCGTTTTTCTTATTTCTCAAAAGCAGTGTTAGAGTGTATTCCGCATCTTGATTTTGAAGTGGATGTTCTTCATAGCCACGATTGGCATACGGCTATGGTTAATTTCTTACTTCGTGAAAAGTATCAAGATAACCCGTTATATGAGCGTATTAAAACGGTATATACGATTCACAACTTGCAGTTCCAAGGAGTATTTCCTTCTGAAGTGATGTACGACTTGTTAGAGCTTGGTGATGAATATTTTCATAGTGAGCAGCTAGAGTTTTATGGAAACATAAACTTTATGAAAGGCGGTATTATCGCTTCGGATCAAATTACAGCGGTGAGCCCGACGTATAAAGAAGAAATTCAATATGAATTTTTCGGTGAGAAGTTAGATGGATTACTGAGAAAATATAATGATAAGCTTAGTGGCATTGTAAATGGTATTGATACGAGCGTATATAATCCAGAAACGGATTCATATATTAAGGCTCAGTATGATGCAGAGTCATTATATGAAAAGAGTGAAAATAAACGCGCTTTGCAGCGTTATTTTGGTTTGCCAGAAAAAGAGGATATACCAATTATTTCAATGGTAACGAGATTAACGAAGCAAAAAGGTCTTGATTTAGTACGCACTGTATTCCGCGAAATAATGGAAGAAGATGTACAATGTATTATTTTAGGTTCAGGTGATTCGGAATATGAGCAATTCTTTGAGTGGATGGCATATGAGTATCCGGAGAAGGTAAAAGTTTATATCGGATTTAATGAAGAATTAGCGCACCAAGTGTATGCGGGAAGCGATTTATTTTTAATGCCATCGCTGTTTGAACCGTGTGGACTTGGACAACTTATCGCATTGGCGTACGGTACGATTCCAATTGTAAGAGAAACAGGTGGATTAAACGATACGGTACATTCTTATGATGAAGAAACAGGCGAAGGAAATGGTTTCAGTTTCACGAACTTTAATGCACATGACATGCTGCATACGGTTCACCGTGCAATTGAATTTTATCACGATAAACCAGTGTGGGAGCAGCTTGTAAAACAAGCGATGACTGAAGATTATAGCTGGAGGCAATCGGCTCTTGCTTATAAGGAATTGTATAAAAGTCTCATGGAATAACATGTAGGTGGTGAAAAAATGTTTACTCATGTTGAAAGTTTTAAATCAACTTTTCTAGAAAAGTTAGAGACGATGTATGGGAAAAGTTTCAAAGATTCTACAAATCGTGATCAATATAATACGCTCGGCCATATGGTACGTGAGTATATGAATAGTCAATGGATTGCAACGAACGAGAGTTATCGATCAGGAGAGCAAAAGCAAATGTATTACTTGTCTATTGAGTTTTTGCTTGGACGTTTGCTTGGAAGTAACATCTTGAATTTAGGTATTAGAGATGTATGCGAGCAGGGGTTATCTGAACTAGGGATTTCGTTACAAGAGTTAGAAGAAGTGGAAGCAGATGCAGGCCTTGGTAACGGTGGACTTGGACGCTTAGCAGCCTGTTTTCTTGATTCACTTGCATCTTTAAACTTACCAGGACACGGCTGTGGAATTCGTTATAAACATGGTTTGTTTGATCAGAAAATTGTTGATGGTTATCAAGTTGAATTTCCAGAACAGTGGCTTCTTCATGAAAACGTATGGGAAGTAAGAAGACATGATCAAGCTGTAGAAGTAAGTTATTTTGGCAGTGTTGAACCGCTAGAAATTGACGGGCGTTTAGAGTTTAGGCATACAAATGCAGAAGTCATTATGGCGGTGCCATATGATGTGCCGGTAGTAGGCTATGAGACGAGTACTGTAAATACACTTAGACTTTGGAATGCTGAACCAGTTCCTTTCCCGCAAAACTGCAAAGATATTTTGAAATATAAGCGCGAAACAGAGGCTGTATCGGAGTTTTTATATCCAGATGATACGCATGATGAGGGAAAAATACTTCGTTTAAAACAACAGTATTTCCTCGTATCAGCAAGTTTGCAAAATATCGTTCGAATGCATAGAGAAAGATATGGTGACCTTCGTCAACTACATGAAAAAATTGCGATTCACATTAACGATACACATCCGGTTTTAGCAATTCCAGAACTGATGCGTATTTTACTAGACGAAGAAAAGTTAACATGGGAAGAAGCTTGGCACATAACGACGCAGACGATTTCTTATACGAATCATACGACGTTATCAGAAGCGCTCGAAAAGTGGCCAATTCACATTTTTAAACCATTATTACCGAGAATTTATATGATTATTGAAGAGATTAATGAACGTTTCTGTCATGAACTTTGGAAACGTTATCCTTATGAATGGCATCGCATTGAAGACATGGCAATTATTGCGCATGATCTTGTGAAAATGGCTCATTTAGCAATTGTCGGTAGCCATAGCGTAAACGGTGTAGCAAAAATTCATACGGAAATATTAAAGCAGCGGGAAATGCGATTGTTTTATGAATTTTATCCAGATAAGTTTAATAATAAGACGAATGGAATTGCTCATAGGCGCTGGCTTATGAAAGCAAATCCACAGTTAACAAATCTCATTTCAGAGGCGATTGGACCAGAGTGGAAGAAAGAACCGATTAAGCTTCAATCGTTGCAAACAGTTCAATATGATGCTAGTTTCCAAGAGAAGTTTGCAGAGGTAAAACAAGAGCGTAAAGAGATTTTAGCGGAGCGCATTCATAATACAATGGGGATTACGATTGATCCAAATTCTATTTTTGATGTGCAAGTGAAAAGATTACATGCTTACAAACGACAATTATTAAATGTTCTTCATATTTTATATTTGTATAACCGTTTGAAAGAGGATGCTAGTTTTACATTTTATCCGCGTACTTTTATTTTTGGAGCGAAAGCATCACCTGGTTATTATTACGCGAAAAAAATTATTAAATTAATAAATGAACTCGCAAGAAAAGTAAATAATGATCCGTATGTTAGTCAATATATGAAAGTTATCTTTCTAGAAAACTATCGAGTTTCTTTAGCTGAAGATATATTCCCGGCGGCGGATGTAAGTGAGCAAATTTCAACGGCGAGTAAAGAAGCATCGGGAACAGGCAATATGAAATTTATGATGAATGGTGCGATTACACTTGGAACGCTAGACGGAGCTAACGTTGAAATAAAAGACCGGGTCGGTGATGATAACTGTTTCATTTTCGGTTTAACAGCAGAAGAGGTTCTTCATTACCATCAAAATGGTGGATATCGTGCAAGTGACTATTATCACCACAATAGGCACATTAAAAAAATAGTAGATCAATTAACAAATGGTTTCTTTGCACAATCGGGTGCTGAATTTGAAGCGATCTATGATTCTCTCGTTATTCAAAATGATGAATATTTCGTTCTGCGAGATTTTGGTCCATATGCTGAAAGACAAGAAGCTGTTGGTAGAGCTTATGAGAACCGAACAAAGTGGCTAGAAATGTCGATTTTAAATATTGCACAGTCTGGTCATTTTGCGAGTGATCGAACGATTTTGCAGTACAGCAATGAAATTTGGGGTATTGGTAATGCAGTTAAACAGTTTTAAAGAGGTTGCTACGTTGGGGGATATATTATCTATTTACTAACAAAAATTGATATTAATAAATAAAACGAGCTTACTTTTTTTAAGCTCGTTTTATTTATTTTGCTTAAGAAAGAAATGGAATAGTGGTATATATTATACCTGCCCCATCATACTCTCCTGTCGCAAAGTATGAAAATGTAAAGAAACCTGTGACCGTAAAAATTACAATAAGAAAAAGTGTGAAGATAAATTTTAACATGTAAGGTCCCCTCATCCAAAAATAACTTCATAGAGTATTATAGTATATGAATATTTTATTTCCAATTGTTTACTGGTTAAAAATGAGAAGTCAGACATGTTTTGTATGTTGTAATGGAATGATTATTTGTAATGGATTTTGTGTTTTTTGTAAATGTCATATTGTGATGGACGTGTGCATACTCCCAATCATGATCATTAAAATTTATGTTTCGGGGAGGGAGAAGTGGAACGACATCGAACAAGTTGACGAAACGAAAGCTACTAGCTACTTGTAGTTTATAATAATTTCGAAAAGCGATATCTCCTACTTTTGGGGAAGCGAATGAATAAAGTCCATACTGTGCGAAGGCAGTATTTATACGTGCATCTAATATGTGTAATGTGGCAAGCGCGCCACCTAGACTATGCCCAGTAGCTAGCAGTTTTTTATGTGCTGGCAATGATACGAGCATATCCATAATAGAATCACGGCAAGACTCATAAATAGAGAGAAAGCCGTTATGGACATTTCCACCATTTAAAGCATAAGGATAAGGTTTTTGATTGACGAGAGAGTCAATAATCCAATCTGGGTCTGTTTGAGTGCCCCTAAAGGCAACGATAATTGTATCCTCAGATTCTAATATAAATCCGAACCATTCTGTTGTTTGAATGGCCTTTCCTTGAAACCCTTGTACATATTGAAAACCATCTGGTATTTCGAAAATACCATTTTGTTTATATTGTTCATACGTTAACTCACAACAAGAAGCTAACAGTATGGCAGTGTCTTTATCAAAGGATAAAGGAGTACGCATTAAGGAAGCCCTCCTTAAGAAAAGGTATAGTTTAATATATGCAGTGAGGAACTTGATTCATTCTTTTGGAAAAAAGCTTGAACCTACAGTTACGTGAGGGAGTATGATTTTTGTAAACATATTGTTAGGAGGAGTGTAAGATGAGCAAAAAGGAAGGCTGTTCAATTGGTGAGTTTTCAAAGAGAACAGGCACATCAATACGGACACTACAATATTACGATGAAATTGGACTACTTAAACCTGAAAAGAACGTTAGCTCTGGTCACCGTGTGTACAAAGGAAAAGATATATTAGAGCTACAGAAAATAGTCAGTCTTAAAGTATTAGGATATAGTTTAGAAGAAATACGCGTCATGCTTACAATTCCAAGTTTGAATGTAAGTTTAAAAGAAACGTTGGAACAACAAAGAAAAGCCTTTGAAGAAAAGAAAAAACACATTGAAGTTTCGATAAAGGCGCTTGAACGAACAAGGGTATGTCTTGAGGAAGATGAAGAGTTGGATAGTGACATATTAATGAGTCTAATTAACAGCATTCAAAAAGAAAACGAACAAAGTTTATGGCTTGAAGGATATGTATCAAAAGAATTGGCTAATGGATTATATAATAAGCCGGAAGAAGAAGGCATAGCACTTGATAAAGAGTTTGTGCGTTTAGCAAAAGAAGTGAAAAGGTTATTTGGAAGAGAAATTGAGGATTCAGAAGTGCAAAAATTGGTTGATGAACATATGAAGGCGACTCTTAAGTATGTTGGTGAAGAGACAATGTATTCTTTAGGTAAATTAGAGAATGTAGAAGAACAATATAATAATATGATGCCATCTCCTTACACGGAAGAAGAAGAGGCATGGCTTAATGACGCGATGGAGTATTATATGATTCGAAATGGTATGTATAGCCCTCCGCAGTAAAAATAAAATGCCATATTCATAAACTTTAGAGAAATGCCTCCGATGTTTTTTGCATTGGAGGCATTTTTTACTCTTTTCCATCTAAAAGGCGAACAAGGCCACCTAATATACTACTTTCACCAGTACTTTATAATGCTGGGCTTGTAAGAGGTTTGAAAAAATAGCCTGTATATATTTGAAAGATGAATAAATCACCTATTTTCTTGTGTTTGTTCGTACTATATACAGAAAATTTCGGGAAACAAAACATATTATTTATCTGTTTGTTTTTGCTTCTTTTTCAAATACTCCGCACGCAATTGTTCAAGTTGCTGCTTTTTATCAAATTTGGCAGGCTTCTGTTTTTCATGAAACTTTGCCACAGCTACCTGACTTTTGGAATCTAATTGATATTTTCCCACTTTGTTCACCTACTTTTCTTGTCTTGAAAGAGAATCTATTCAACAAATATAATATACCTTATTTTACTGAAGTAAACCTTATTACTTTATTTCATCTGCTTTTTCTCGTTTGTAGACGTAAATTAAAACACCCTTTCACTGCATTACTGCAAGCAAGGGTGTTTTAATTGTAGTATTTTATTAGTCGATGGCCATGCCAACATAAGGGCCCTTTTTACTCTTTCCCATCCAATAAACGACCAAGTCCACCTAATACACTACCTTCACCAGTACTTTGCGCTGCTGGGCTTGTAAGGCGTGCTGCTAATCGGCTAAGTGTTAAGGACTGAATCCAAACTGTTCCAGGACCTTCTAATGTTGCGAAGAATAAACCCTCACCGCCAAATAGAGCTGTTTTTACTTTTCCAACGAATTCGATATCATAGTTAATATCCTTTGTCATGGCAACGAGACAACCTGTATCAATGCGAAGTTTCTCACCAGGTTTTAATTCACGTTTATATACAGTTCCGCCTGCGTGCATGAAAGCGAGGCCGTCACCTTCAAGGTTCTGCATGATGAAACCTTCACCACCGAAGAAACCAGTTCCTATTTTTTTTGTAAATTCAATTCCAATAGAAACACCTTTTGCGGCACAAAGAAAGGCATCTTTTTGACAAACGATTTTCCCTTGGTATTCTGTTAAATCTACAGGAATAATTTTACCAGGATAAGGAGCAGCAAATGAGACGTGGCGTTTGCCGTGCCCTGTATTTGTAAATACAGTCATAAACATGCTTTCACCTGTAACGAGACGTTTACCTGCTCCCATTAATTTTCCGAATAGACCGTTAGATGGGCCAGAACCATCACCGAAGATTGTCTCCATTTCGATGTAGTCTTCCATCATCATCATTGCGCCCGCTTCTGCGACAACGCTTTCCTTTGGGTCTAATTCAATTTCAACAAATTGCATATCATCGCCATATAACTTATATTCGATTTCATGTGCTTGCATTTTTTCACCTCATAAATATGTAGTAATTATATTGTACAGAAGTTAAAAGAATTAGAACACTATAGTTTTGTTAATTTTCAAATAAAAGTAGAATGAAAATTTAAGGTTATACTAGGATTATAAAAAATGATGGAATGAAAGTGTTCTCATTTGACGTTTTCGACATAGCATGATATAGTGAAAACACTATTGAGCTACATAATGTGGTACGGAAATAAAGCACGTTGTATTAAAGGCTGTAAGCTTGTTATACATTCATGTCCTTTATATCCACCTTTTCATGTGGATTCATAGTTTCATTTTTATTTAGGAGGTACATGACATGCAAACAGGTAAAGTTAAATGGTTTAACGGCGAAAAAGGTTTTGGCTTCATCGAAGTTGAAGGCGGAGAAGACGTATTCGTACATTTCTCAGCTATCCAAGGCGACGGCTTCAAAACTTTAGAAGAAGGTCAAGAAGTTTCTTTCGAAATCGTTGAAGGAAACCGCGGACCACAAGCAGCTAACGTTACAAAAAACTAATTAGCTAGCGATAAAAAGCATTCCGATTTTCGGAATGCTTTTTTTTATTCTTTGGAACTAGATTCATTTGAAGATAATTCGCCCTTAAAGGTACGCTCTTCAAAGTCATCAAGCATTTGTTCATATTCTTCATGTTCCTCTGTAGCGAAAACTTGTGGGTTTTTCCCGTACATATCCGTACCGATAAAGTTTTCAAAATCCTCCACGTAGCCTACGTTTTCTTCACTATTTACATACATGCCATTATAGTTTTTTGAATCTTGTCTTTCTAAATCAGACGGCGTTTCAGATGTTCCGTAATTTGCGACATCTTGCCACGCATCTTCCGCATCGTACTCAACAGAATGGTCCTCATCATGCTTGTGGAAAGAAGGAGACAACACTTCTTCTTCAACTGGTCGTGTATTCATATTTAACTTATTTGTCGCGTGCTGGATGCATGTTGTAGCAGTCGGCATTGCTTCTAATCTTTCAAATGGAATTTCTTCGCCAGACACTTCGCAAATGCCGTACGTACCCGCTTCAATTTTTTGCAGTGCATGTTTTGTATCATGTAGTTGTTTATGCCAAAATTCGATGAGTCCGAAATCTTTTTCTCGTTCGTATAATTCTGTAGCCATATCACCTGGATGGTTGTCATAGCTAGACAGTTCTCCTACTGAATCGCGTTCAGTAGCACGATCTGTATTTTCATGAGTTTGTATCGTTTGCTCTAGTTCTTGTTTTTGTTTTTCTAAAATGGATTTAAATTGACCTATTTGTTGTGGAGTTAACATAGTCGTCCACCTTCCTACAATTCAGTTTCTTTACATAGTATGAGCGTTGAGAGTAGGAATTATGAGATGAATTTCAGATATGAAAAAGGAGCCGCATAAGCAGCTCCTTCTTACCCCGCTATTTGCCGGGCAGTAAAACTCCCACCTACAAATTCGGCTGGAGCAAAGAAGCTAGGTGAGAGATTAACTGCCCGTAAACGCCCGATTGGTTAGGGCTGATAATCAGTGGAAATGAACAACCCCTCCATTGATTAAAGTTTCACTTTATAGGAAATATCCAAGTAATAATCCGATTCCCATTAGGAAACCGAAGATTGTATTTGTTTTTGCTGTTGCAATCATCGCAGGTACCATTTCCATTGGAATGCTTTTGCCGATAAAGCCTTTCGTCGCTTTAAATGCTTTCGGTGCACTTAAAAATACGATAAGCATCCATGGTGATACGATACCCACGATAATTAAAGCAATTGTCCAAATGTAGGAAACGATGAACATCGAAGCAAGTACACCAACAGCTCTTTCACGTCCAACGAGAATTGCTAACGTTTTACGACCGTTTTCTTTATCGCCATCCAAGTCACGAATATTATTAGCTAGTAAAATGGCACCAATTAAAATGGAGCTTGGAATAGATAGTAAAATGACTTCTGATGTTACAGTGCCAGTTTGAATAAAGAATGAAATCCCAATAATAATGACACCCATAAATAATCCGGCTGTCAACTCTCCAAATGGTGTATATGCAATTGGAAGTGGGCCACCTGTATAAAGGTAAGCAACGGCCATACAAACAAGACCGATTGCAGCAAGCCACCAACTAGAATTCATACAAATATAAACACCTAATAGTATTGCGATGCCGAAAAATCCAAATGCTAAGTTAAGCACTGTTTTTGGCTGAATGCCATCGCGAACGATAGCGCCGCCGATACCAACTGAACCTTCGTGATCAAGTCCTCTTTTATAATCAAAGTATTCATTAAACATGTTTGTTGCTGCTTGAATGAGAAGACAAGCAAGAAGCATCATAAGGAAAAGAGGAAGATGTATTTGATTTATACCTCCGACCTGCATCGAATATGCTGTTCCGATGAAAACAGGTACGAAAGCGGCTGTTAATGTATGGGGACGTAGTAAACTCCACCAGATGCGCCAGCCTGTTTGCTTACTTGGCTTTGGCGCCGTAGGAGAGGAATTCGTTTTGACGTTCATTTCCATGTTGAATCCTCCTTTGGTCACATATTGTACACAACTAAGTGTAGAAAAAGCATCATTTAGTGTCAACGTTTATTTTCTAGGAAGAGAAGGTGAATTTCTCAGAAATGCTAAACGTTGACAGGCCTTTCGTTTGAGGTGTATCTTAAAATCAAGCGTAATTATGACTATTTTTCGCCCATAGGGGGGAGACAATTGTGATTCAAACGAAACAAATAGGCTTGCAAGAAGCTCTTAGTGCAGCCATTAAGCGTGCAACTGATGAAAAAATATTGGTTAGCTTCGTAAAACAAATAGACTGGATGGATCCGCTTCTGTTTTATGCAGCAGGAAAAAGGATTGCATTCGAAAATAGATGTTATTTTGCAGACCCGGCTCAGCATGTAATATTTGCTGGAATTGGCTCTGTTTTCACTATAGCAACTGCTTCTCACAAACGCTTTCAAACTGCTCGTGACGAGTGGGATAAAGTAAAAGAGAAAGCATTTGTACAAAGAGAAAAATACGAATTTGGAACAGGTCCTCTTTTATTTGGTGGATTTTCATTTGACCAAGAAAAAGAGAAAACGGACTTATGGAAAGAATTTGATGATACGACATTTTCACTACCAGCATTTTTATTAACTGTAAAAAATGAAAAAGCATGGTTAACGATGAATACATTTGTCTCAGCAACAGATTGTGCAGAGACTCTTTCTAACGAAATGATTTCTTTAGAAGAGAAAATTTTTTGGGAGAGTAAATGTGCATTAGAAGGATCGAAATTAACAGTTACTTCTAAAGTAGAAGTGGATCCGAAAGGCTGGATGGATGCCATTGAGAAAGTACAAGATGAAATGAAGCTGGGGAACGTGCAGAAGGTTGTATTAGCGAGGGAGTTAAAAGTAGAGATGGATCATCATATTGATTCTGCTCTTGTCTTAGAAGCACTTCGCATTGGGCAACCGGATTGTTACGTATTTTCTTTTGATTATAAAGGAGCATGCTTCTTAGGAGCGACGCCAGAGAGGTTAATTCGCAAAGAAGATGAGAAGTTTACTTCGATGTGTCTTGCTGGTTCAACTGGTCATGGTCAATCTATAGAAGAAAGTAAGCGAAATAGTAATGCGCTTCTTCATGATGAAAAGAATTTAGCTGAACACGGTTATGTTGTGAATATGATTAGGTCGGTATTAAATGAGCACTGCGAATCCGTTAATATTCCGGAAAGTCCGGGCTTATTAACAACGAAAAACTTAATTCATTTATATACGCCTGTAGAGGCAAAAGGCGATGCGAGTCTTTTAACAATGGTAGAAGAATTACATCCAACACCAGCTCTTGGCGGGACACCTCGTTTGGAAGCGATGAAACTGATTCGTGATGTTGAATTGTTAGACAGAGGATTATATGGCGCACCGATTGGCTGGATAGATGATGAAGGAAATGGTGAGTTTGCGGTTGCACTCCGCTGCGGGTTATTAAATGGCGAGAAAGCATCCTTATTTGCCGGTTGCGGGATTGTAATTGATTCTGTACCGCAACTTGAATATGAAGAAACAAGTTTGAAGTTTAGACCGATGCTTGGTGCTTTGGAGGAATTAATGAAATGAACAATCATATAGAAGCATTATCATATTATTTAGGCGCGTTCGTGGATGAACTGACGCGTCTAAATGTATGTGATGTTGTCATTAGTCCAGGCTCACGGTCAACGCCGATAGCTCTACTAATGGAACAACACGAAGGAATGAACACATATTTACATGTAGATGAAAGATCTGCAGGATTTTTTGCGCTCGGTATCGCAAAAGCGAAAAAACGTCCTGTTGCATTATTGTGTACATCAGGAACGGCAGCAGCTAATTACTATCCAGCTGTATGTGAAGCTTTTCATTCACGAGTGCCGCTTATCGTCTTAACGGCAGATAGACCGCATGAATTAAGAGATGTCGGTGCACCACAAGCGATGAATCAATTCAATTTATACGGTACATTTGTGAAGCAATTTACAGAGATGGCTCTTCCAGAAGCGAGTGAAGCGATGTATCATTACGCTCGCATGACAACGCAGCGTATGATAGCGAATGCTTGTTTAGCGCCGCAAGGACCTGTTCATCTTAATTTTCCAGTACGCGAACCGCTTATCCCGGATTTCTCATTAGAAGGTTTATGGGATAAAGGACGCGGGGAATATACAGGAGTAGTTCAGCAAGGGAACGTGACGATGCCGAGTGAATATGTAGATTCGCTTGTAGGGCGCCTTTCACATATGGAGAAGGGGCTTATTATTTGTGGAGACGATAGTCATTCAGAACTCGCAGCATTTGCGGCAGAATTAGCTGAAAAAACTGGATATCCAATATTGGCAGATCCGCTTTCTAATATTCGTAGCGGACATCACGATAAAACGATGGTAATCGACTGTTATGATACATTTTTACGAAATGAACTGTTAAAAGAAACGTGGAAGCCAGAAGTTATGATTCGCTTTGGTGGTATGCCTGTTTCCAAATCATTAACGCAGTTCATAAAAAAACAAACGAGAGCAGTTCATATCGTTGTTGATGAATCTGGACAATGGAGAGATCCAGCTCTCGTTGCGACAGAAGTTGTCCAAGCAAATGATATTGTATTTTGCAGTGCATTAATAGAAAAAATGCCAGTTATGAAAAAGAATGATTGGTTCGGAATGTGGCAACATATAAACGAAAAAACGAAAGAAACGCTTCGTGAAATGGAAACATATGATACTGCATTTGAAGGGAAAGTTATTACGGATATTGTCCGCGTACTACCAGACGGGGCAACATTCTTTGCGAGTAATAGTATGCCAATTCGTGATACGGATTCATTCTTCTTCACATTGGATAAAAATATTCAAGTTATGGCAAACCGCGGTGTGAATGGGATTGATGGCATCATTTCGACAGCTTTAGGAGCGAGCATTATTTGCGATCCGCTCGTATTAGTGATCGGTGATTTATCCTTTTATCACGACTTAAATGGACTGTTAGCCGCGAAATTACATGAATTAAATATAACAATTGTCGTTGTAAATAATGACGGTGGCGGTATTTTCTCATTCTTACCACAGTATGAGAAAAAGGAACATTTCGAATCATTATTTGGAACACCAATTGGTCTTGATTATGAACACGTTGTTAAAATGTACGGTGGTTCATTTAGCCGTGTAAATGGTTGGGAAAGCTTCCGAGAAGAGGTACAAAAAGGAACGACTACAGAAGGTTTACACGTTGTGGAAATTTGTACGAACCGTGATGAAAACTTAATATTGCACCGGACATTATGGGCAAAAACGATGGACGTGATTACTACATCTTTACAAGGTGAATCGAAATGAACGTAACGCTGCAAGGTGTATCGTATGAATATGAAGTAGTCGGAAGTGGGGAACCACTTCTACTTCTTCATGGTTTTACGGGAAGCATGGAAACGTGGCGTTCTTTTATCCCTTCATGGAGCGAGCAGTTTCAAGTTATTGTAGTAGATCTTGTTGGGCATGGAAAAACAGAAAGTCCCGAAGATGTGAATCATTATGATATTCGAAATGCGGCATTGCAAATGAAAGAACTACTAGATTACCTTCATATTGAAAAAGCGCACGTACTTGGCTATTCAATGGGCGGTAGACTGGCGATTACTCTGGCATGTCTATATCCAGAGTATGTACATTCTCTTTTATTAGAAAATTGTACAGCTGGGCTTGAAAGTGAAGAGGACCAAAAAGAACGTTGTGAAAAGGATGAGCGACTTGCTGATAAAATTGAGCGAGAAGGCATCCGAAGTTTTGTATCAATGTGGGAAAATATTCCGCTATTTGAAACGCAAAAAAGTTTAGCAAAAAACGTACAAGAAGCAGTGCGAAAAGAACGACTTGCTAACAATCCCAAAGGACTTGCAAATAGTTTGCGCGGCATGGGAACAGGGGCTCAGCCTTCATGGTGGGATGAGCTACACAACTTGAAAATGCCTGTTCTTTTAATGAACGGGGAGCATGATGAAAAGTTCTTTCGCATATTAAAAGATATCGAAAAATGCGTCTCTGACGCGAAATTTGTCAAAATTGATGGTGCTGGCCATGCAATTCATGTGGAACAACCGGAAAAGTTTGATACAATAGTAAAGGGATTTCTAAAAACTATGCAGTGATACTTTTTTCAGCAAGAAGGAAGCCACGCTTATAGATGAAATCAGAAATATACAAGGAGGTAGTTGTAATGGCTATTGAATGGGTAAAAGAAGGCAATTACGAAGATATTATTTATTCAACATACAATGGTATCGCAAAGATTTCGATTAACCGTCCTGAAGTACATAACGCATTCCGTCCAAAAACGGTAATGGAGTTAATCAACGCTTTTGCACACGCTCGTGATGATGCAAATGTTGGCGTTATCATTTTAACAGGTGAAGGTGGACGTGCATTCTGTTCTGGCGGCGACCAAAAAGTTCGCGGTCATGGTGGATATGTAGGTGACGACCAAATCCCTCGTTTAAACGTATTAGATTTACAACGTCTAATTCGTGCAATTCCTAAACCAGTTATCGCAATGGTAGCAGGTTATGCAATCGGTGGAGGACACGTACTTCATATCGTATGTGACTTAACAATCGCTGCAGACAACGCTGTATTCGGACAAACAGGTCCTAAAGTAGGAAGCTTTGACGGTGGATATGGAGCTGGTTACTTAGCTCGTATGGTAGGCCACAAGAAAGCTCGCGAAATTTGGTACCTATGTCGTCAATACAGCGCTGGGGAAGCGCTTGATATGGGCTTAGTAAACACTGTAGTACCATTAGAAGAGCTTGAAGCAGAAACAGTACAATGGGCACAAGAAATCTTAGCAAACAGCCCAATGGCACTTCGTTTCCTAAAAGCTGCATTCAACGCAGATACAGACGGTCTAGCTGGTATTCAACAACTAGCTGGAGATGCAACGTTATTGTACTACACAACTGACGAAGCGAAAGAAGGTCGTGATGCGTTCAAAGAAAAACGCAGTCCGGACTTCGGTCAATTCCCTCGTTTCCCGTGATCAAAAGCGAAAGCGGCTCGCTTAGAA
>NZ_JAKUFY010000081.1:0-24033 GCF_022663675.1 Bacillus cereus group sp. BfR-BA-01355 | reverse complement strand
TTCCTAATGCTTTCTCTAATGTCTCAATAAATACCATTAACTTTTCAGGGTTGTTATTCCCTATATTAAACACTTTGTGTTCCACATTACCTTTAGGAGGACTACTTAAAAGACGTTGGATTCCTTCAACAATATCATCTATGTAAGTAAAATCACGATACAGGTCATTTTCAAAATCACCATTATTAAATATCTTAATTGACTCACCAGCAAAATACTTATCAGTAAATCCAAAATACGCCATATCTGGACGTCCCATAGGACCGTATACAGTAAAGAAACGTAATCCCGTTGCAGGAATCTTGTACAAATGACTATACGTATGTGCCATTAACTCATTTGATTTTTTAGTAGATGCATAAAGTGATACTGGATTGTCTACAAAATCTGTTTCCTCAAATGGTACCTTTTTATTAGCTCCATACACAGAACTAGATGATGCATATACAAGATGATCTACTGGGTAATGTCTACACGCTTCTAGGATATTATAAAAACCAATAACATTACTTTGAATATATACATCTGGATTTTCAATTGAATATCTTACACCCGCTTGCGCAGCTAAATTCACTACAATATTTGGCTTATGCTCCTCAAAAAGTTTAGTAATCATATCTTTATCAGAGATATCACCTTTAATGAAAGTAAATTTATCATATGGCTTAAGTTGCTCTAAACGAGCATATTTAAGGTTCACATCATAATAATCATTTATATTATCAACACCTATTACTTGGCAACCTTGTTCTAGTAATCTTTTAGATAAAAAGTATCCTACAAAACCAGCTGCTCCAGTGACAAGGTATTTTTTTTCATTATTTAGAGGTTTGTAATTCAATATTAGACAGCTCCTTCCTACGGTCTCTACTTGTTGATTTTCTACCAATAGAATGATACTCTATACCCGCTTCTTGCATAGACTGAATATCATATATGTTTCTTCCGTCATAAATTAAAGGTGTCCTCATTAATTTTTTATACATTTCTGGAGTTAACGCCTTAACTTCTCCCCATTCTGTAAAGATAAAGCAAACATTTGCCCCTTCTAAAGCTTGTTCAATATTTGTTACGTATGTGATATTTCCATGTTTATTGCTTCCTTCTGGATACACTTTTGCAAAATTATTTGCACCGACTGGATCAAATGCATAAATATCAGCACCTTGCTCTAATAATAGAGGAATATTTTCAAGGGATGCAGCTTCTCTTAAATCATCTGTACCAGGTTTAAATGTTAAACCCAACACCGCTACTTTAAGACCGTTAAAAGTAATTAACCGCTGACTCGCCTTTTTGTATAATAAAGTCTTTTGATCTTTATTCACATCAATTACAGCCTTTACTGTTCTTAACTCGTAACCATTTTGTCTTGCTAAATATTCTAATGCTTTCGTATCTTTAGGGAAGCATGAACCTCCAAATCCAATACCTGCATTTAAAAACTTACTTCCAATACGCTCATCAAAACTCATACCTTTTGCAACATCTTGAATATCCGCTCCGACCAATTCACAAAGATTTGCAATATCATTCATGTAAGAAATTTTAAGAGCTAGGAAATCATTAGATGCATATTTAATCATTTCAGCTGAACGTCTGTTTACTGAAACGATAGGTAAATGAAATGGCTTATAAAGATTCGTTAATACTTCTTCTGCCCATTTACTTTCTGTACCGATAACAATTCTTTCTGCATATAACGTATCATGAACAGCGGAACCTTGAGCTAAAAATTCTGGGTTTGATGCCACTTCAACTTTCACATTATTAACTAAAAAGTCTTGAATAAACTGCTCTACTTTATCATTTGTTCCAATTGGAACAGTCGATTTTACAACAACAAGACAATCTTTTTCTACACTTTCGGCAATTTGTTTTGCCACAGTTGCAATATATGAAAGGTTTGCAGAACCATCAGCTTGCTCTGGGGTTCCAACTCCAATGAAAATAGCATCTGCATCTTTATATGCTGACTTGTAATCTGTTGTATAATTAATTCTTCCAGCAGCATAATTTTTCTGCATTAATTCCTCTAAATCAGCTTCATAAATTGGTGAAACACCTGATTTCATTAACTCTACTTTTTTTTCATCAATATCAACACAGGTTACTTGATGCCCTACTTCTGCAAAGCATACACCCGCTACTAAACCTACATAACCTGTTCCTGCTACTGCTATTTTGTACATGATTATACCCTCTTTCCTCTATTAGGAAGCTTATATGCTATATTGCTCCTTAAAGTATTTCTTGTATTCACCACTAATAATTTGTTCCCACCACTCAGTGTTATCTAAATACCACTGAATTGTTTGAGCAATCCCTGTTTCAAATGTATAAGTTGGTTTCCAGCCTAATTTTTCTAGCTTCGTCGGATCAATCGCATAACGTTTATCATGGCCTAATCGATCTTGAACGAACTCGATTAATTCCTCAGACTTACCAAGCGTACTAATAATTGTTTGAACAACTTCTAAATTTGTACGCTCATTATGTCCGCCAACATTATAAACATCTCCATTTGCACCCTCATGCATAACTAGATCAATTGCGGCACAATGATCAATAACGTGTAACCAGTCGCGAATATTTTTACCGTCTCCATATACAGGAACCTTTTCATCATTTAACACACGTGAAATTGTTAATGGAATTAATTTTTCTGGGAAATGGAATGGCCCATAGTTGTTTGAGCAACGTGTAATGTTAATTGGTAATCCAAATGTTTCATGATATGCTCGAACTAATAGATCAGAAGAAGCTTTACTTGCACTATATGGGCTATTTGGTTGTAAAGGCATCTCTTCTGTAAAGAATGTAGTTGGATCAAAATCTAATTCACCATATACTTCATCTGTCGATACATGGACAAATTTAGTAATACCAAATGCTTTCGCTGCATCTAATAATACTTGTGTTCCTAATACATTTGTACTAATAAACACTTCAGGTTCAGCAATAGAACGATCCACATGACTCTCTGCAGCAAAATGCACAACGTAATCGAATTTTTCTTGTTCAAATAGTTGGTTTACTGCTTGACGGTCTACGATATCAACCTTAGCGAATGAATAGTTATCTTTGTCCTCAATATCTTTATGCTTTGTTAAATCTCCCGCATATGTCAATACATCTAAATTTACAATATGATAATCTGGATATTTATTTACCATATAATGTACAAAGTTTCCTCCGATAAAACCCGCGCCACCTGTTACTAATACTTTCTTTTTTTCCATCTTATTTCACCTCTTGCTGTAATTGTGTAATATAATGTTTTGTCGCTTTCTTCCAATCTTGTAATGGCTCAAATCCATTATCAATTAATTTCTGCTTAGACATACGTGAATTTTTAGGACGTACTGCACGAGTAGGATACTCTTCTGTTGTAATACTATTTACTTTCACATCTTGTTCTGCTATTTCAAAGATTTCTTGCGCAAATTCAGCCCAACTACAGAAGCCTTCATTTGTAGCATGATATGTACCATATTTCTCTGTTACGACCATGTCAACTAACAAACGAGCTAAATCATACGTGTAAGTTGGTGATCCTATTTGATCTCCCACAACGTTCAGTTCATTACGTGTTTCACCTAAACGAAGCATTGTCTTAATAAAGTTATTTCCATTAATACCGAATACCCATGAAATACGCACAATAAAGTTGTTATCTATCAAGCTTCTAACTACTTTTTCTCCCTCATACTTTGTTAAACCATAGTATCCAACCGGATTAGGTACGTCAGTTTCTACAAATGCATGAGTGTCTTCTCCATCAAATACATAATCTGTACTAATATAAACAAATTTAGCATTTAATTTTTTTGCTGCTGTAGCAAGATATTTTGTACCCTCTACATTCACATTCCAGCAAAGTTCTTTATCATCTTCAGATTTATCAACAGCCGTATATGCTGCACAATGAATAATTGCATCTGGTTTTACTTTATCTACAAATTCATAAACCGCAGCTTCGTTTGTAATATCTAAATCTTCTATTCCAATACCTTGCATTTCTAGTCCTTGCTTCTCTCCACGTTTTACTACGTCATATCCAAGCTGACCATTATAACCGGTTACTAAAATTTTCATTTTTTCACTCCCCGTATACAAAGTTATTTTCTGCTTCTTTTAATGAAGGTGCTTTTTTATCTTTTTCAGATAGTACTGGCTGAATTTCCATTGGCCACTCAACACCAACTTCAGCATCGTTCCAAATAATTCCTCGATCACACTCGGGAGCATAAAGTTCATCAACTTTATATTGAACCTCAACGTCATCAGTTAATGTCATAAATCCATGTGCAAACCCTTTTGGAACTAATAACTGTTTTTTATTTTCTGCACTTAGCTCAATACCAAACCATTGACCATATGTAGGACTTCCCTTACGGATATCTACTGCCACATCAAATATCGATCCACGTGTACAACGCACAAGCTTAGTTTGCGCCTTAGGATTTAATTGATAGTGTAAGCCGCGAAGCGTACCCTTTGTTGCTGAAAATGATTGATTATCTTGTACAAATTCCAGTTCGATTCCTGCTTCTTTCATTGCCTTATCGCTATAAGTTTCCATAAACCAACCACGATGATCTCCAAACACTTTTGGTTCAATCACTTTAACGCCTAATAAGTTTGTATCTAAAACTTTCATTATGTTCACTCCAAATTAGTATTTAATGCTACCATTTGCTACCTTTAATAAATATTGACCATAGCCATTTTTAGAGCATTGATTACCTGATTCAATTAGAGTTTCTTTATTAATCCAGCCATTAATAAAGCCAACCTCTTCAAGAGCAGCGATTTTAATTCCTTGATGGTCTTCAACTGTTTTCACAAAGTTTGTTGCATCTACTAGACTCTTATGAGTTCCTGTATCTAGCCATGTGTATCCACGACCTAATAATTCAACTTCTAATTCACCACTATTTAAATATGCTTCATTTATAGATGTAATTTCTAATTCACCACGTGCTGATGGCTTAACATTTTTAGCAATTTCAATTACACGATTATCATAGAAATATAAACCAGTTATTGCATAATTTGATTTTGGCTCTTCCGGTTTTTCTTCTACGCTTAATACTTTCCCATTCTCATCAAATTCCACTACACCAAAACGCTCTGGATCATTTACATGATAACCAAATACTGTAGCACCTTTTTCTTTATTCGCCGCACGTTGTAACATTTTGCGAAGTCCACTACCATAATAAATATTGTCCCCTAATACCATAGCGACAGAATCATTACCAATAAACTCTTCACCAATAATAAATGCCTGGGCTAAACCATCAGGACTTGGTTGAACTTTATATTGAAGTGAAATTCCAAATTGAGAGCCATCACCTAATAATGCCTCAAAACGTGGAGTATCTTCTGGTGTCGAAATAATTAAAATTTCACGAATTCCTGCTAACATTAACGTTGATAATGGATAGTAAATCATTGGTTTATCATAAATAGGTAGTAATTGTTTACTTGTAACCATTGTTAATGGATAAAGACGAGTTCCACTACCACCTGCTAAAATAATGCCTTTCATTTTAGTCCCCCTAGTTACAGAATAGATGATATATACACCGCTAAATAAAATAGGGTATATATACCAATAATTTAATTTCTAACTTTTTTAACCATATTTATTAATTTCAAAAAATCCTGTTTATAGAATATAAACATTAAAATTAAAACTACTCCACTATAAATTAATAACCCAATAGCCCAATTTAAATAATTTGAACAAGCTAAAAACACAACGAAATGGACAGATAATACAAACAATTGCGTCCAATCACTTTTAAGATATTTGAAATCTATGTTTGTGCAAGCAAGAAACCAAATTATATAACTAATCGTTGTTGCAAGGGCTATTAAAGTTAAAGAATGAAATATAATAAAAGAAATAAAATTTAATATTGTACTAATAAATAACATTGTAACTACTATTAAAAAAAACTTCTTTTCTTGTTTTCTAGCCTTATAGAGATTTATAAGTATTACATTAATAACCATAATATATGGTAAGTTTACAAATGAAACAGCTATAATATCCAACGAAGCTGAATAATGAGGTAAGATTTTACTTATAAATAATTTTAAAATAAAGAATATACATCCAGCTATTATTCCTAATATAATCAATATTTTTGTTGTGAGTTTAACCATTTGTTTATCTTCATTTCTTGCTAAATAATTATAAAAAGTCAAACCAACTGAGCTAACTCCTAAAAGAATCATGTTTAACATCGACGTTGCAAAAGAATATTGTGCAAATTCTTTAATTGAAAAGAAAAAATTTACTATCCACAGACCAATATTATTGAATAGCAATATAGAAAAATTACCCGCTAAAATAAAAATTCCGACTTTAAAATAATACAAATAATTTATTTTAAGATCATTTCTTATTCCACCAACTAGTTTATAAAAGTCATACTCTACTATTAATAATAGCAAAATATTAGCAATCAAAGTCGCAGCTATATAATACGAAGAATTATCAATCTTTAATACTAACAAACATCCAATGAAAATCAGATTAAAAATAGTGAATAGTATATTTATTCTAGAATACTTAGTGAATAAACCTGTTGACTGATATAGCATTTTATGAAAACCATTAACATTTATCGGAATAATAGAAAGTGAAATTAACAACAGTAAAATATCTTTTTCCAAAACTGATATACATATTAAAATAATAGTAACAATAAGTTGAAAGATTACTAAAAACTTATGCTCTGCTCTTAAACTTTTCTTATTATCTTCTAAATTTTTGCCACCGTATTTAATAAAAATACCATCTATATACCCTAAATTGAAGATGGCTATATAAGATATATACAGTATATACTTTCTATATTCCCCAAATTCATCAACACTTAATGATAATGGAAGGAATATACTTAAAATTATATTACTAAGTAGCATTAATACATTTGAGTTAAAAACTTTTAAGATATCTTTAATTAGTTTCAAACTACAGCCCTCTATTTCACATATAATGTTATATAATTACGCATTAGAATTACTTTAGCGTTCTAATAAATTAGTCTTTAGAAAAAATCATAAATGTTATAATAGGCAACAAGTCACCTATAAACGTAAAAACAAGTATAGTTATCTTAAAATATTTTTTAAGATAACTTAAGAAGCAATTCCTTTAAATTATCCTCATTAATCGTTTTATATAATAGTTCTTCATTTTCTAATATAAATTGCATATCTATTTTACTTAAATCTACATTTAGAAGCTGTCTTATTACCTCTTCACTAAATCTATACTTAATTAATTGGGCTGGATTTCCTCCTACTATACTGTAAGGCTCTACATTTTTAGTTACCACACTACCGGCTGCCACAATAGCACCTTTCCCAATTGTAATACCAGACAAAATTATTGCGTTATTTCCAATCCAAACGTCATCTTCTACGATGATAGGACCCTTAGTAATTGCTTCACTTTCTTTAAACAAAATTTTTTTCTTGAAGGGATATGTTGTTAGACAATCATATTTATGATTTCCACCTAACATGAAAAGTACATTCCCACCAATTGAAACCAAGTTACCAATCATCAATTCTTCGTTTTTATTACCATAAGAATTTACATTTAATTTTCCATATGAAAAATTCCCTACTGTAACTAAATCAGCAGGGAAAATGTTTCCTGGGTTTGTGGAATTGTGTCTATTTAATTTACGCCATTTCTTCTTAAATAAAATTAATTTCATATATCTCGCTATGAATGAAATCATTAAAATACTCCCTTTTTGATTTAGATTTTAAACATTTAAAATTAAGAGTATAAGGAAACCTAAAATATTTCAATTCAAGATAAGTTGTAAATAAGTATAATTTACAACTTACTTTTAGCCACATTTGTCGTACAACCTTATTTGGAGAAGCAGAAATGTTTTCTCCCTACATAATACTCTATAAATTCAAATGCACACGATTTACTATGCCTTGATTTTTTTTATTGTTACTAATATTACAGCATGTATAAAATATATAGCTTTCATAATCAACAATTTAAAGGAATTTGACATCTTATGTTTTTGTATAACATAATTATAGTTTTTTCTTCTTTTTATTAATTTGCTTAATGTTATTTTACTTTTATTACCTGATTCTCCATGTAAATGATATATAGCTGTTTCATCTAAGACATAACTATATTTATGATTTAAATACAACTTATAACATAACTCTAAATCTTCCGCATACATAAATATATTTTCATCAAACCCACCAACTGAACAATAATCATCTTTTCTAATAACCATAAAACTTCCTGAAACCCAGTCAATCTTAAATAAGCCTTTATTCTTATAGCCCTTTAACCTGATCCTTTTCATAAAATTAAAATTCCAAAATAAAAAATTTAATTTCAATTCATTTATTAAGCTAGGAAAACTAAAACCAAGAGACTGAATACTACTATCTCTATTTAATATTTTAGCAGACAAAACTCCTATATTATTATTACGCTGCATTGTATCTATCAGTAATTTGAAATCGGTTTCTCCTGCAAGGGTATCACTATTTAATAAAACTATATATTTACCTTTGCAAGATTGAACGCCTAAATTATTTGCCTTTCCAAATCCTTCATTATTATCATTTTCAATTATTGTAGTATTAATAAATGCTTGTTCTTCAAAATATTCCCTAGACCCGTCACTAGAATCATTATCAACAATGATAATTTCATACTTGAATTTTTCCAGACTTTTATTGTTATTTATTGAATTAACACAATCTTCAGTTATGTATTTTGTATTATAATTAACAATAACAAAAGAAATACCATCCACTTTACATCTATCTCCTTTTATATAAAAACCCTATAATTTCCCTCTTTAAACTTCACACAATTTAGTATAAAAATATTTTTATTACACTAATTCTAATTAATTGATTATGAAAAATACTCTTCTAAATCACTATTAATAAACTGGGCTAACAATCTTATATAACCCAGTTTATTCTTTCAAAATAAAACTAAACAACAAAGCTTCAATTTAACTTTTATTATTATCTTAACTATGCTTATCTGCTATTTCTGTATTCACACAAGATATAATAATACCTAACCCTAAAAATAGATATATCATAAAAAGCTTAGTTCCAAAATTAGGCTCTAGTAATCCATGTAACAAAACTGCATAAAAACCACGTTTGTACCCTAACATAAAGATGTTTAATTCAATATTTTTACTATCTCTTATACCCTTTCGCAAAAAGATTAAAACAGACAAAATAAAAATCAAAAATAGTGCACAAGTAATAATGCCATTATCACCTAACACTTGCAGTATAAAATTATGTGCTAAATAATATTGATTAAGAGCATTTACATTGTTAAAACCATTTCCAAAAATGGGACTCTGCAAAAATGCATTAAAATACTCTTGAAAAATAACTCCACGCTCTAATAAATTTGATTGATTTCTAAGATTATCAAAGCGTCCCTCATTTACCATTTGATTAATAAAATCTCCAGCAAATATATACAATCCAATAACAAACGCACCTATTAAAATTAAAGAAACAATGGTCTTGGCTATACTCTGCTTGGTTAGTACTACATCTTTTAGTACATATATAATCGTCAGAACACCTATAATACCCAAGCATGTTCTTGATCCGGTATAAATTATTGCCGCACCAATAAATATCAAACCAATAAAACTTTTAATCTTTTTCTTACTTGTAAAAGCCGATCCTTCTCTTAATAAAATAGTATAAAAAATATAAAAAGGTATCATTAAAATTGATGCCAAATAGTTACTGTTACCAATGTCTAATGCAATCTTATTCCCTATTATAAAATCCCCATGATTTTCAAATATGGTCTTTTGTATTATCCATAGAGATAATATTACTCCTGAATACAAATAGTAATTCATCATATTTGTTTGTTGAACCTTATTAAAATTAAAATTGAAAAATATCAACAAAATTAAAAATGTTTCGAAATACGTTGTAAAACCAATTAAATACCTTCCAATATTATCTGCCGTTAATATAGATAAGGAACTTATTACTAGAAAAACAAAAAGAATTCTAATAATCTTATTTGTTCTCAATTCTCCTCGTCTTACAATAGAAAGTATACAAAAAAAACTTAAAAGCAGTATAAATATTTCACCTATATATAATGTAAATACAGAACCCATTATGGGTAGAAAAATAGGTGGTAAGAATAAAGTTAATAACCCTAAATAAGCTATAAAAACTATTATTCCACTTGCTCTAATGGATTGTTGCACCTCTTATTCTCCCCCCTTATTTTCTTACTCCACTAATATTCAATTCATAAACCTCCAAATATTTCATTACCATATTTTCAAGACTATACCGCTCTAAATCATTCTTTTGTATAACCTTTTCATCTTTCAAACAAGACAAACGTTCAATCATTTGATTTGTTTTCATCTCAATTTCCTTATAATTCTTAGCATTAAAATAATCTATTGGGCCATCAAGATTATCAGTAATCCCCTTTAGACCTTCCACATCCGAAAGTAAGACCGGAAGCCCACAAGCAAGTGCTTCAATTGCAGCTAAACCAAATCCTTCCCATAACGACGGCAAAATAAATATATCACTTGTCTTTAAGAGTCTTTCTACATCCGTTCTTTGCCCTAATAAAATTACCCTGTCCGTCAATCCTAGTTCCTTTATAAGTAATCTTAATCGGTCTTCTCTTTGTCCATTTCCTACTAGAAGCAATATTGCTTTACTATTAATATTTTTAAAAGCTTTGATTAAACTCTCATGATTTTTAGCTTTTTCTAATCTTCCTACACATATCAATATTACTTTATCATTACTTACTCCTATATCTTTCCTAGGTATAGGTTTTGCATCAAAAAAAATTTTAAGATCGATACCATTATGAATAATCAAAGATTTTTTTTGAGTGCTTTCAATCCAATTTGTTAAACTTTCTTTCGTTCCCTTACTAATACAAATTACTTTTGAATACTGTCTATACATAAGGTAATCCGTTAATCGAAAAAGAATCTTCCCACGTCTATTATTATGTGTACTATGTTCTGTTGTAATTAACTTTTTCTTCGGAATAAAGATACTACCATATAATTGTGCATAATACGTATGAGCATGAACTATATCACAATCTTTTGTTAATCTGTATATATCCCATGCAATCTTTGGATTAAACTTTTTCCCATAATTAAGCTCTATTAATTCTACATTATTGGTATCTAATATTTTAAAAGGCACTCCTCTTCCTTTAAATAAAGTAATAACCTTTATTCTCATTCCCTTCTTACTCATAGAATTAGAAATTTCAGCGACTAATTTTTCCGCTCCACCAGTATTAAGGTGACTTATAATATGTGCAATAATCATTTGTATCCCTCCTCAAAAGGCTGATCTCTAATAAGTCACTTAACCTTCTTCGTATACCACTTCATAAATTCATTAATCCCGTCTTGAATAGAAATACCATTTAAATAAAGTACTCCATAAACCTCTTTTATTAACACACGCACCTTTGCATTTTCAACCCCACTACAACCCTATCAGGATGGATAAGATTTCTAGCAGTAGATTATTCTCCTAAGAACCCTAAATTTGAAGCTACACCAAAATCACAGTAGGTCCCTCCATCCCCCAAGTTCTTTGCAATAATTTCCGCAACTGTAAGTACATATTGAAAATCTGCACTAACATCATCTGTTGGCTGTGTACCTACTGCTATTTTGATCATATTCTACACTCTATATCGCTTTATTTATTACAAATTTTATCCACTTTATTCATGTATGCTTTTACTACTATATTCCTGTCAAACTCTTTTTCAATTTTTTCTCTAGAATTCGTACCCATTTGTTTTCTTTCTATATGTGTTAAGTGAATAAATTTTTCAATTTGTTCCACTAAGCTACTAGTACTTTTTGCTTCAAATATATATCCGTTTTTACCTTCAGAGATCGTTTCTCTACATCCAGGAATATTAGAAGCTATTAATGCTCGGCCCGTAGCAGCTGCTTCTAATAAAACATTAGATAAGCCTTCTCCACCATGAGAAGCTTGAATAAGACAATGAGCTTCTTTAACAAATGGCTTAACATCCGATTGATATCCTAAGTATGTAATAAATCCTTCATTTTGCAGCTGATTAATCATGTCATTATAATGTGGCTGTGTTTTCTCAACAAAACCTATTACATTAAATTGTGTGTCTGGATATTTTGTTTTTATAATTTTTGCAGCTTCTAAATATTGATCAATGCCTTTATCCTTCATAATTCTTCCAATAAAAATAAATTTCAGCACATCTTCTTTTGGAAAGTCTTTAAATTTATATTCTTCCAAATTCACTCCTGAACCCGGAATAAGTTCATACTGTCCTTTAATTATATTCCTATCTACTAACATTCTCATATCTTCAGTATTTTGAAAGAAAACACAATAAGACTTTTTCAAACTTACCTTATATAAAGTAGATAAAAACGTTTTTAAAATTGAACTCTTACTAAATCCACTTCCTAAACCTGTAATATTATTTATACATGGAATATTTAAAAGCCTACAAGCTAATCCTCCGTATAAATTTGGTTTTATTGTATATGTCAATACAACATCTGGTTTTATTTCCTTCAATATTTTAATATAATGCGCGACTAGTTTAAAATCAGTTACTGGGTTTGTGCCCCTTCGATCAACATTTGTTTCTACGAATTTACATCCCCATTCAACCATCTTATCTACTTTTTCGTCTTTGGGTAAAGATATATATACTTCATAGCCTTGCCCCAACAATTCTTGAATTAGTTCTTTACGAAAATTGTATATTACAAATCCATGGTTACCTAATAATAGTACTTTTTTCTTCATAATTTTATGTTCACCTAATTACATACTTATTTTTATAGAAGTTTCAAAATCAACAACGCAATAGTCAAACTCAGGATTTAATTTTTTATCATACGCCTTATTTCCCAATACCTTATTAACGACATTTATCTTTTTTGACATTATCTTTATGACTGGATTAAATGTTTTAATAAAGTGGACTTTCTTATTCATGTTGATAGCCATAAGACTTATAATATCTTTCGTACTAACATATTCTTTATTTTGCGGGAAAAATATCCCATCCAACTCTTTGTCAATAACAATCTTTAAAAATTCACACAGGTTATCAATGAATATCATACTTCTTTCATTACTTATCTCAGGAAAAATTGGTGATTTTTCTGCTAGCGTTTTTAACCTAGGAAAATTACCCTTACAGTTTGGTCCATATACCATTGGTGTTCGCACCATAACCGTTTTAAAATTATTACTATTCATTTTTTGAATAGCTAAATCCGCTTCGAGCTTACTTCTCCCATAAAAATCAATAGGACTTGGCTCAGTTTCTGCAGTAATAATTTTAGGTTCACCTAATTTTCCGTCTGCACCGTAGATAATCATGCTACTCATAAAAATAAATTGCTTAACATTTTCTTTTTTTGCTTTTTCTGCGATATTAATTGCTAAATCCCTATTAATCTTATAATACATTTCTTCCATTTTAGGATCAGCTGAAACATGTGCAATTCCAGCTACGTGTAAAACAACATCATATTTAGAAAAGTCCTGTTGTTTCCACCCATCATTTCTAACAGATATTTTGGCAACATCATATTGATTTGACCAATTATTAACCCATTTTTCAAAATTTGTTCCTATATAACTTTCTTTTCCAGTTATTAAAATTCTTTTCTTATTCATTTATGAACTTGCCTCTTTTCTCTTTTCAGAGTTTCGTTCATTACTATTATTTTTCCCTTCCTTAACACCTTCAGATTTCAAGACACTCTTTATAGTCATAAAAAATACCTTCAAATCAAATAATGGTGATAATTTTTCTACGTATTCACCATCTAATTTTGCCTTTACATCAATAGGAAGTTCATCTCTTCCATTTATTTGTGCCCACCCTGTCAATCCTGGTGTAACATCATTTGCACCGTATTTATCACGTTCTTTAATTAAATCATATTGATTCCAAAGTGCAGGTCGAGGCCCAATTATACTCATTTCACCTTTAATAATATTTATTATTTGTGGAAGTTCATCTAAGCTTGTTTTACGTAAAAACTTTCCGACTTTTGTTATATACATTTCAGGATCTTCCAAAAGATGAGTTGGCATATCTTTTGGGGTATCAATCCTCATCGTTCTAAACTTTAAAATATAAAATTCTTTTTTCCCTTTACCGATTCGTCGCTGTTTAAATAATACAGGACCTTTCGAATCCAGCTTTATACAAATTATTAATAATAAGAATAAAGGTGATGATACTACTAAACCTACAATTGCAAAAATACAATCTACTATTTGTTTCAAACCCTTTTTATATATCACTTTTATTACCACCTCAATTTTCCTAACATATGAATAAGTGTTCCAAAAACCAAATAACTGTTAATTTAAAACCTTAGTATTAGCAATCTCTAATAATCTTTCTCTTATATCCTCTTTGCCCATTCCTTCAAAATCATTCATAAACTGCCTTAAAATTTCTTGCTCCATTAAGACAGCCTTCCCAATATGAATCTTAGGGAATATTTGTTCAGGATGAATTTCTCCTTCGTTTAGCAGCTCTTCATACATTTTTTCTCCTGGTCTTAGCCCAGTAAATTCAATTCCAATTTCTTCAATTGAATATCCTGAAAGAGTAATAAGATTTCTTGCCAAATCAACAATTTTCACTGGATCTCCCATATCAAGAACAAACAGCTCTCCACCTTTAGCTAGCGTTCCAGCCTGAATAACTAGTCTTGAAGCTTCTGGTATCGTCATAAAGTAACGAATCATATCAGGATGAGTAACTGTTACAGGTCCACCTTTTTGAATTTGCTTCTTAAATAATGGGATTACACTTCCCCTACTTCCAAGAACATTACCAAATCGAACGGCAACAAATTTTGTATTAGTACTTACAGCTGCCAAATGCTGTACAAGCATTTCTGCAAATCGCTTTGTAGCTCCCATTACATTCGTAGGATTTACAGCTTTATCTGTAGAAACCATAACAAATGTATTCACTTTAAATGTATCCGCTGCTTCTGCAACATTTTTTGTACCAAAAATATTATTTTTCACAGCCTCTTCAGGATTACGTTCCATTAAAGGTACATGTTTATGTGCAGCCGCATGATAAACAATATACGGGCGATGCTTATCAATTATTTCAAAAATCTTATTTCGATCTTGTACATCTGCAATTTCTGTCATAATTTCAACTGTATCTTTATACGTAACTCTCATTTCCATTTCGATATTATAAATACTGTTTTCACCATGTCCTAGAAGAACAATTTTACCCGGTTTGTACTTCATTACTTGACGACAAATTTCGGATCCAATTGATCCACCCGCACCTGTTACTAAAATTGTTTTACCTGTAATCTTCTCTCCAATACCGGCATCATCTAATTGAATTGGTTCTCTACCCAATAAATCCTCTACTTGTACATCACGCACTTCATTAACAGAAACTGTACCATCTAGAAGGTCCTCAAGCATTGGCACAATTTGTGTTTTCGCCTTCGTTTTTCTACACTTCTCAAAAATCTCGTTTATTTGTTTACGATTTAAAGAAGGAATAGCAATAATAATATGTTCTATGTCATTATCTTCTACAATTTCTTTAAGATGGTTTGTTGTACCAACAACCGGCACATTATAAATTTCTAATTTTTGCTTATTTCTATCATCATCAACAAATGCGATTGGATATAAATCTGCTTCTTTATTATGTTGTAATTGACGTACTACCATCGTTCCTGCTGAACCAGCACCGATAATTAATGTTCGTTTTTTATCAGTAGCTTTTGTAATATATGTATCACGAAACATACGCCAGACAAAACGAGAACCACCAATTAATAATAAATGTAACATCCATGCAATAGCTAAAATTCGAACATAAATATCATGATTTATAATTTGTTGAACAATTGCTGTTACTAAAATTGATAGTGTGATTGCCTTAAATATTTGTTTTAATTCACCAATACTTGCATATTCCCATGCCTTATTATAAAGCTTATAAATAGCAGCAAAAACATGATGACTACACAATAATGTAATAGAACTAATAACTACTGTCATAGGAATTTTGTTTAATACATTTGGATGTATAAACCAATAACTTAAATACACGGCAGTTAATACGATAAATGAATCTAATAAAATTAATAATGAGAGCCGTCTTCGATAACTCAATATACCTGTTCCCTTCTTTATATAATTCTTATCTTATTCATAATAAAAAAGGACATTCTCTTATGAATGTACCTCTTCCTTTTTTACGAGTTCTTTCATATATTTCATTAACTCTACATTTAATTCTTCATTTTGGAGTGCCATTTCAATCGTCGTCTTAATAAATCCAAACTTCTCCCCAACATCGTAACGCGTACCCTCAAAGTCATATGCAAATACACGTTGAACTTCATTTAATCGTTGAATGGCATCTGTTAATTGGATTTCCCCACCAGCACCTGTTTGTTGATTTTCAAGGAGCATAAAAATTTCTGGCGTTAATACGTAGCGTCCCATAATTGCTAAATTTGATGGTGCAGTTCCTTGAGTTGGCTTCTCCACAAATTGACGTACTTGATAACGGCGATCATTCTGTTCAACCGGATCGATAATACCGTAACGATGTGTTTCGCTTTCAGGTACTGTTTGTACACCAATAACCGACGACTGTGTACCTTCATATTGATCCATTAATTGACGTAAACACGGTGTTTCTGCTTGCACAATATCATCACCAAGTAATACCGCAAATGGTTCATTTCCAATAAATTTACGTGCACACCACACTGCGTGTCCTAGCCCTTTTGGTTCCTTTTGTCGTATGTAATGAATATTAATTTTTGAAGAAGCTTGTACTTTTTCTAGCATCTCATGCTTCCCTTTTTCTAGTAAGCTTTGCTCTAATTCAAAGGAATGATCAAAATGATCTTCAATCGCACGTTTACCTTTTCCAGTAACAATAATAATATCTTCAATTCCTGATTCTATCGCTTCTTCTACTATGTATTGAATTGTTGGTTTATCAACAATTGGTAACATTTCTTTCGGCATTGCCTTTGTTACCGGTAAAAATCTTGTCCCCAGTCCCGCAGCTGGAATAATTGCTTTTCTTACTTTTTTCAAATCTAGTACCCCCAAACATATTATTATATCCATATGTAACAATAACAAAAACCCTACTTATAGGGTCGTCTTTACAACTCCATAAGTAGAGTTTCTAACATAAATAAATTATGGGCATCTAACCCATCCTCACGTCATACTCCCGACGACAAGCGTCTAAGGTAGGCTCGAAATAAAAATTTCTACCCACAGCACGACCGAGTGCCCCCGTTGATAACGGTTAGGAGACATCACCAATTTTTATTTAAAAAATACCAAACAGTTTTTTACGGCGAATTTGTTCTGGATCTTCTTTGTAGATCGCTTTCCCGCTAATTAATAAATATGGATTTTCTTTCAAATCACTCATAACATTCATTCCGAATTCTTTCTCAATTAATTCATAGCTTTCCGCTAAATGAAATCCTCTTGACGTCGTATTATGTGCATCTGAAGCGACCATATGTGTTAAATTATGTTCTACAAGTTGTAGTGAAAATTTTTTGATTTTCTTCCCAAATTTCCCTAATAAACTGCCTGCCGTTACTTGCGTTAATGCCCCTTTATTTACAATGTTATATAACTTATCTGGCCGCTCGATTAACTCGGCATTGCGTTCTGGGTGAACGATAATTGGAATCATTCCCTTTACACGTAATTCGTATAATAATTGTTCGGCATAACGTGGTACGTGATTTGATGGAAATTCAATGAATATATATTTATTTGTTTCATTTAAAGTAACGATTTTACCAGCTTCATAGTCTTCTAATAAATCACCATATAATCTGACTTCTTGTCCCGGTAAAATAGTAAGTGGAATATTATATTGTTGTAGTTCATCATTTAGTTGTTTTACGTGATGAATAATTGAGGTACGTTCATTTACATATTTTCCATTTTGATGATGCGGCGTTGCGACAATTGTATGTATTCCTTCTGACACGGCTTGTTGTGCCATTGCTAAACTATCTGTTACGGTTTGTGCACCGTCATCGATACCAGGTAAAATGTGACAATGTAAATCTATCATTTGTTTCATCCTCCCTCTCTCCTATAAAGATCTTTTTTCCCTTGAATATGAGATATAGCTCATATTCAAGGGAAAAAAGGAGATATGTTTTTACCATATCTCACTCTTTTAATTAGTTTGCACCGTAATAATAATATAAGCCCTCTTCACGTTCACGATCGTTCAGAACAACACCCAACAATTTACCTTTAGCCGATTCTAACAACCCTTTTGCTTTTACCGCTGTTTCTTTCTCTGTTGATTCACTGCGAACAACAAGAATAGAAGCATCACATACATTTGCCATAATTTGCGCATCTGTTACAGCTAAAATTGGCGGCATATCAAAAATAACTAAATCGTACATACTGTATGCTTGTCCAAGAAGTTCTTTCATTGATTTTGAACCTAACAATTCGGCCGGGTTTGGTGGGATTGGGCCACAAGCTAAAAAGTGTAGGTTGTCTACAGATGTCGTTTGTACACATTTTTCTAAATGTTCACTATGTGTTAATACGTTCGTGAGTCCGAAAATATTATCTACTTGAAACATTTGATGCATTGCTGGTTTACGCATATCTGCATCAATTAATAATACTTTTTTTCCTTGTTGAGCAAACACAACTGCCATATTCGCTGTCGTTGTCGTTTTCCCTTCGCTTGGGTTTGCAGACGTGACCATTAATGAATGTAAATTCGTATCAATAGCTGCAAATTCAATATTCGTTCGAATATTACGATATTGTTCTGAAATTGGTGATTTCGGTTGCTGATGAGCAATTAATTGACGACGTTGACGATGATTTTTTTTCTTTTTAAATAAATTAAGAGCCAATTGTTTGTCCCCTCACTTTTCTTGATGATGGAGCGTGTGATTTCACGTTCAATGTTTCTTCATCCATACGAGCAACGATACCTAGTACTGGTAATCCCAGTAAGTTTTCTACATCTTCTTCTTTTTTCACTGTGTTATCTAAGTATTCTAGTAAGAACGCAAGACCAACTGAAGCCATTAAACCAACAACGAAAGCAATTGCTACATTAAGCATAGGCACTGGTTTAATCGGAGATTGATTTTCTGCCACTTCTGCTTTAGATAGCACTGTTACGTTATCAACGTTCATAATTTTTGCAACTTCACCTTTAAATACATCAGCGGTTGCATTTGCAATATCACGGGCTAGTTTTGGATCTTTATCCTCAGCTGTTACAGAGATTACTTGTGAATCCTTTTCATTCGCAACATTAATCTTTCCTGTTAACGCTTGAGATGTCATATTTAAATTTAATTTTTCATTCACTTGTTCTAAGATTACTGGACTTTTAATAATAACCTTATATGTATTCGTTAATTGAATATTCGTTTGAATTTCACCGGCTTGGAACATTGTCCCTTCTTGCTTCTTCTGATTAACAAGAATTTGCGTCGAAGATTGATAGATTGGTGTCATAAAGAAAAAGCTAATGATAGCACTTACAATAGCTGCACCAAAGGCGATTACGAGGATCATTGCTAAACGTTTTTTTAAGATATGAAATAACTCTTTTAGACTAATTGTTTCTTCCATAGGTTCCTCCAACTTTCTAAAATTTACACATAGGAAAAATTATAACATATAAATCTTACATTTTTTATTTTTAATAATTCAGTTCTATATTTGTTCACAAGAAACAAGTTTAATCTTACAAAATAATCTTAAATATGACAACACATTCCAATGATTTTCCAAAATATTTATCATATCACGTTTTTTATACTATGTAACTTGAGAAATAAATTTCAAAATGAGAAAAAAGCCAACAAGTATTCCTTATTGGCTTTTTTCTATTTTAGTAATAACCATACTGCTCTTTTTCTTCTCTTTTATCGTTTAAAACGACTCCAAGTATTTTTCCTGATGCTTTATCTAATATTTGTTTCGCTTTTACGATTTTATCTTTTTCTGTCTTTTCACTGCGTACAACGAGTACGATTCCATCACATTTATTCGCAAGTATTTGTGCATCCGTAACCGCAAGGACAGGTGGTGTGTCAATTAATATAATATCAAACATGTTATATGCTTCTAGCAACGCCTCGTCCATTGCCCGGCTCCCTAATAATTCTGCTGGGTTTGGCGGGATTGGACCTGCTGCCATTAAGTATACGTTCTCTATATCTGTTTTTTGAATGCATTGCATAAGTTTCGCTTGTCCTGATAATAAGTTCGTTAACCCATTTGAACTATGAATGGCAAATAAGTTTTGTATCGTCGGCTTACGCAAGTCAGCTCCAATTAATAAAACTTTCTTTCCTTGTTGTCCGAAAACGACTGCTAAGTTTGCGATTGTTGTTGTTTTCCCATCACCTGGATCTGCTGAAGTAACAATGATAGAACGAACATGATTATCTACAGATGTAAACTCAATGTTTGTACGAATGTTACGGTATTGTTCTGTAATACGCGATTTAGGCTCTTTATGTGTAATTAATTGTCGTAATGGTTTTCTTTTCTTTCTCCCGAACATATTCATAATCTCCTTTTGTGAAATGCGACATTTCCCTTTTCTCTCTTTTATGCTCGATTTCATACGTCTAATTAATATTCTTGCTGAGTTCCCCACATTTCATCATAATCAATAACATTCTACTTTGTCTTATTTAAGTACCTTAACAATATGACAATGCCCTTATTTCTTTATTACCTTTATTACTTATCCTGTTTTCTAGATAAATAATAAAGTAAGTATATGGTAATTGCCATCTATTTACAAGTTATTTTCTGATTAGTTTGTAAATTATCGTTTCATCGTTATATAGCAGAAATTAAAAAATCTCCTTGTCTTTTCACAAGGAGATTTTTTAATTTCTATTCTTTTTTATCACCAATCGCAAATGTAATTTCTGCCTCACATGCAACTTCACCATCTACTGTTGCGATTGCTTTTCCTTTTCCAATCGGGCCGCGTACGCGTGTCATTTCTACTTCTAGACGAAGCTGATCACCTGGGCGTACTTGTTTTTTGAAACGGCAATTGTCGATACCTGCAAAGAAAGCAAGTCTTCCGCGGTTTTCTTCTTTCTTTAATACTGCAACTGCTCCAACTTGCGCTAATGCTTCTACAATAAGTACACCAGGCATAACTGCATAGTCAGGGAAGTGTCCGTTAAAGAATTCTTCGTTTGCGGATACATTTTTAATCCCAACCGCTCTTTTTCCTTCATCTACTTCTAATATTTTATCAACAAGTAAAAATGGATAGCGGTGAGGAATGATTTCTTTAATTTGTTCTATATTTAGCATGTAACAATCGCCCCTTTTGTAATATTGGTCTTACCACTTGGACATATTGCTATTATCCCATTTTGTTTATTATTTGTCATTACAAAGTAACATTTTATATTTAGCACAACTTCCTAAAAAAAAATGCACACACTCTATTCCATTAAAATAGTTGCACATTTTTGCAACTGACACGGAGGTAGAAAAGAGTGTATGCCCAAATTAGGGAAAGGCAATATGTATTGAAACATTATTTGCCTTAATGTCGTATTCGACTCATTATATTATAAACGTTTTCAAATAAGGAAATATTAAATTTAACCATATATATGAATATTTTACCTGTTTCCTTCATATTTCTCTATTTTCCTTCCATTTTCGCAAAAAATCAAAATAAAAAAATATAAAAATAAAAAAAAGAACTAAGGCGTCAGCCTTAGTTCTTTCAAATTATCTCAAAGCACGCTTTGGTAATCTGTCGATATTCTCTAACATAATACCTGTACCAACCGCAACGCAGTGCATTGGGTTTTCAGCAATTAATACTGGTACTTTTAGTTCTTCTGCTAGAAGCATGTCGATACCATGTAGTAAAGCTCCACCGCCTGTTAGAATAACACCGCGGTCGATGATATCTGCAGATAATTCTGGTGGTGTGCGCTCTAATACGCCTTTTGCAGCTTGTACAATAACAGCTGCATTTTCTTTTAATGCTTCTGTAATTTCTTCAGAGCATACTGTAATTGTACGTGGTAAGCCGGTTACCATGTCACGTCCGCGAATTTCAAGTTCTTCGCTACGTGCACCTGGGAATACTGTACCAACTTTAATTTTAATATCTTCTGAAGTACGTTCCCCGATTAATAGCTTATACTTACGTTTAATATAGTTTAAGATCTCCATATCAAACTTATCGCCAGCCATTTTGATAGAGGAAGAGGTAACAATATCACCCATAGATAGTACAGCGATATCTGTTGTACCTCCACCAATATCAACAACCATGTTACCGCTTGGTTGGAAGATTTCCATACCAGCACCAACTGCAGCTACTTTTGGTTCTTCTTCTAAAAATACTGTTTTACCACCTGAACGTTCAGCAGCTTCACGAATTGCTTTTTGTTCTACTGATGTAATATTTGTTGGACAACAAATTAAAATACGAGGTTTTGAAAAGAAGCTCTTTACGTCCAATTTGTTAATGAAATACTTTAACATTGCTTCTGTAATTTCGAAATCTGCTATTACACCATCTTTAAGCGGACGAATTGCTACAATATTACCAGGCGTACGTCCCACCATACTTCTCGCTTCTTCACCGACTGCTAATACTTTACCACTATTACGATCAATTGCCACAACAGATGGCTCGTTTAATACAATACCCTTACCTTTAACATGAATTAATACATTAGCCGTACCTAGGTCAATTCCGATATCTCGCGCAAACATTCCCGTTTTTTCCTCCTCGATATTCAAAATCAGGTTACACCCGAATTCTTTTCACCTAATTTCTGATTTTATCATAAATTTAACAGAAACGTAATATTCGCAAAAAGAATTCTTCTGAAAAATATTACCGAATGTGAACGGAATGTTTGCTACTGTAACATTATTGACGTACAGGCTTCTCTACATCTTCTTTTCTATACTTTTGTTTTGTTGCTTCTCCACCTCTTAAATGACGAATAGACTTATGATAATCAAGAATTTCTTTTACTTCATTTGCGAGCTCTGGATTAATCTCTGGTAGACGTTCTGTTAAATCTTTATGAACTGTACTCTTTGATACCCCAAATTCCTTTGCAATGACACGCACTGTCTTTCTTGTCTCCACGATATACTTACCAATCTTGATAGTTCTCTCTTTGATGTAATCGTGCACACCACTCGCCTCCCTAATTTGGATGTGAGAAGGGTGAAATGAGCCTCGCTGCATACGACTAAGAAGTAAGTGTGAGTGCTGTTTGTAAGCGTTAAACATTCTTGGATTTATAATGAAATGATTCACGATTTCTCACCTCAAACACTCTCTTTGCTTTGGTTTATACCATTGTATTGCCCGCACTACTGATATATGCTACATGTTCACTATTTTTGCGGACTAAGTTAAGAAAAATTACATTTTTTTGTGAGAAATACGTTAAAACTGACTATTATGGCCAAAAAAAATGACACCTTGTATAAAAGGCGTCATTCTTCTCGTTCCAATTCTTCTTCTAACAACTGATGGTGGGGAACCTCTTTCTTACCGGCAATATAATAATATAAAGTGAATAAAACAAACAATAAAATAATAGCAGTCGACAGAACAAATAAAAATGACACAGTATCCCCTCCCTTTTGTAATATATATTCGAGAATCTCGTCATTTTTCCTTGTTTTTGCAACTTTTTTCTCGAAATTGATTATTTTTATATAGAAATAAAAAAATCAGCTCTCCTAGTGAGAACTGATTTTTTCACTTTCTTATTCTTGTGAAGAAGAATCGTTAGATGATTGTGTAGAACCATTTGTTGATTTTTCTTCTTTCTTCGGTTCTTCTTTTTTGTCACTAGTTGA